>CABXQE010000001.1 GCA_902514295.1 uncultured SAR86 cluster bacterium
CTGTATTGTGACAAGCCTTGAGTCTCAGATTCACTTCTAGCAATCAATAAGGACTCTGATTTGTAATAATCTGTAAGAGAAAGAGAGTATGCTACCGAACCAATAGCAAAAATAGAAGTTACGAGAATGATGAGCTTTTTTGCTGTCCATAGGACATTAAAAAGCTCTATCAAATCAATCTTATCTTCACCGAATTGAGGATCATTAAAGTTCTTTTTATCTGACTTAATCATAAATTGTTTATGTGTTCCATTTCTTTTTTAAGTTTATCAAATTCTTCGGATTTTCTTTTAAGAAATTGTATTGTCAACTTTTTTTTTGTTTCTACACCTTCTGGGGTTAGTAAGTATAAATATCCGAGCTTACTATCTGATCTTTTAAAATTACCAATCATCAGAAAACCTTTATTTATAAGGGCTTGAATTAAGTAATTAATTTTACCTAAACTTAAGCCCAGATGTTCTGCTATCTGACGTTGAGTAAGATTAGGATTTTCTTCTATTTTCCTAAGAATTTCTAATTCTTCTTCGGAGTAATTTTTTCTTTTTTTCAATAGCTACCGCAATGAATTTTTGTTTAATAATTCATTTATTCTTATTTTGTTTCTTTCGTGTTCATTTAATGAACATACTTAGTTTACTATAAGTTCAATATTTGAACAATAAAACCTTGTGTATGGTACTTATTAAAATTTAAAATTCTTAACAACCTCTTTACGACCTATATTAGATTTAGTTATTTCTGTGACAACGCTTGTATTTAATAATTTCAATAACAATCTAACTCTATCATTCGATTTCTTAGATAAGAATATTGCGTCTACTCCTGCAAACCGTCCCTCTTTGATGCAAACAGAATCGCCCTTTTGATAATCTACTAACGAAACTTCCTCTTTATATATACCTGATTCATCGAGTTTATTTTGAATTAATTTAATAATATTATTAGGAATAGGAGTAAATTTTTGTGAAAACATAACAATTTTACTTACCCCATAACTAGAGTTAATAGAAGTCCAATTATCTAACTGAAGATCAATTTGAGCAAAAAAATATCGAGGGAAGATTGGTACAGGGCAGTTAAATCCACTATCTTTATTAGTAGGCGCTATCAGAGGTAAAAAAGTTTTAAATCCTTGTTTTTGAAGATTTTCATTAGCTTTTATTTCCTGTCCAGCTTTTGTATAAATAAGCACCCAAATAATTTCTGATTTACCTTTTTTTGCTGCCTTCATTTTAAGCTATGTTTAGAAAGAATACTGGTGCCCGGGGCCGGACTCGAACCGGCACGAAGTTTCCTTCGAGGGATTTTAAGTCCCTTGTGTCTACCAATTCCACCACCCGGGCTATCTTTCTGGACATTCTACTTTTGTTTCAACAAATATGATAGAAAATTGGAGGCTGAGGTCGGAATCGAACCGGCGTAGACGGATTTGCAATCCGCTGCATAACCACTTTGCTACTCAGCCCTATGGCTATTCTATGTATCTCAAAAGAATAGACCAGTTATTTAATAAGATTCTTATAAGACACCATATAGGTATATAAGCTGTGTATTGAAAGATACGCAGCTAACCAGAATAAAGAAATAGTTATTGTGTAAAAATATTGAGCAAAATTAGGTGAAATAATTAAGAAAGATACTGCAGTAATCTGGATTGTCGTCTTACTTTTCGCAATAAAACTTACCTTCACAGGATTCTTTCCTAGATTTTCAGTCAAAAACTGTCTAAAAGAAGAAATAATGAACTCTCTAGATATAATTATTAAAGAAGGGATTAATAAAATTTGATTATCGGAGAATGAAAGAAGGTATATCAAAGGAATGGAAATTAACAATTTATCGGCAGTTAAATCTAACAAACCACCTAGTGGGCTAGTAGTTTCCGTTCTTCTCGCCACATAACCATCTAAATGATCAGTAATACCTGCAAGAATAAATAATACTAATGCTATCCAGTTAGAGATATTCTCTTGGTCTGATACTAAATAGAGAACCGGAAATATCAGGAATATCCTAGATGCTGTAATGTAATTTGCTATAAACATTAATTATGAATTTGTTTAAAAATTAATTGAGCTGTATTTTTTCCTATACTTGAAACTTCGCATAAATCATCAACACTTGCTCTTTTAATTTGCTCTAATGAACCGAAATATCTTAGTAGAAGTTTTTTTCTTCTTTGGCCTATTCCTGACAAGCCATCAATAGAAGAGCTTATGGATGATTTAGATCTCTTCTTTTTTAGTGATGTTATAGCATATCTGTGGGTTTCGTCTCTGATTTCTTGGATAAAGTGATTAAAAGCCGACCCCTCATTTATTGGAATTGTTTGTCCATTTACTAAATGTATAGAATCAAATAAGGCCTTTCTACGTACTCCTTTGGAGATAGAAATAACATTCACTTTATTTATCCCTAATTTCCTAAATTCTTTTACAGCAGAGCTTAAATGCGTTTTGCCACCATCAATGATGACCAAACTAGGGATTTCCTTTTGTTTGTCAATAGAAAATCTCCTTCTTATCAATTCGGCCATAGAACCGATATCATTCCCTGAGTTTTCTTCACTTATATTGTATTTACGGTAAAGCTTTCTAAGTTTGCCTTCATTTGAAAATACAACACATCCAGCAACAGCATTATCGCCAGAATGATGGCTGATATCATAAGATTCAATGATTCCAATTTTACCTTCTATTTTTAACTTCTTTTCTAATGTTTCAACCTTAAATTTAAAGTCATTGTCAGTTTTATCTCTCTTTAAAACATACTCTGTATTTAACCTACATAGATCGATAAGACCTTTATCTTTCTTCCCTGGTTTGGTGATGATAGATATTTTCTTTGAGTGGAGTTCGCTCAGGGTCTTTTCTATTAATGTTTTATTATCTAACTTCTGTTCGATTACTAGTACAGAAGGACAGTGATCTATAGAAAAATAATATTGACTTATAAACTTCTCTAAAACATTAACTTCCACGAATTCTTTATTAAGGATGAAGTTTTGATGGCCAGTAACCCAACCTTGATTAACACGACTAACCCCTATCTTTGTGGATCCATTTGATGATGACAAGTAAATAGCATCCCTATTTTTCTGAAAACCAGCAATGCTTTGAGATCTCTGTATGTCCCTCAGGGCTGATATTCTATCTCTATAAGTAGCAGCCTTTTCAAAATATTTATCGTTTGAATGCTTATCCATTAGTTTGTAAAAGTTTGAGATAAGTATCTCAGATTTTCCAGATAGAAGTAATTCAGCTGAATAGACTTCATTAAGGTATTCTTCCTTGCTTATGTAACCAACACAAGGGGCAGAGCAACGACCAATTTCATACTGGATACATGGCCTAGTTCTATTTCTAAAAAAGGAATCAGAACAGTTTCTAATCTTAAATGTTTTTTGCAGTAACTTTAAAGACTCTTGAACTGCATATGAGCTAGGAAAAGGGCCAAAAAATTTATCAATTTTATCTTTTTTACCTAAAAAGGAATTTGCAGAAGGGAACTCTCTAGAGGTTGCTACTCTTATCCAGGGATACCCTTTATCATCTTTAAACTGAACGTTGAATTTAGGTTTTTCTTCTTTAATCAGATATTGCTCCATAAGCAAAGCTTCAAGTTCTGTGTTAGTTAGAGTTATTTCAATAATTTTAAGATTGTCTCTTAACTTTTTAATTTTCTTAGAATTACTAACAGAGTCTCCAAAATATGAAGAGACTCTATTTTTTAAATTCTTCGCTTTTCCTATATAAATAGGATTCTTGGATTTATCTAAAAATTTATAAACACCAGGTCTTTTTGGAAGAGAATTAAGAAGCTTCCGCAATTCTTCTTTAGATGCTGGAACTTCTAGAAAAGACTGAGAGGTAATCTGTTCTTGCAATTAACTTAATGCGACCTAGAACCGTCAAATACGCATACAAAATAAAGATTTTCTCTTGAATCATTAATTACTTGATGGAATTTTCCATCTTCTATCAAGATTACATCCCCTTTTTTTACTGGAAAGATGTCTTCATCAATCTTCATTTTGCCTTCCCCTCTGACAAAATTGTATACCTCTTCCTGTCCTGGATGCTTATGGCCAGAAGTGGATTTTCCTGGTTTTAAGTCTGTGCTGCTCACAACTAAGTTATTTAAAGCAACATTATCTTTCACAACATACCTATCGTCGTCTTTTACTACTTCTCCGCCAATATCTAATATATCTAATTTCATAACTCAATATCATCTAGTATTTGATTAAGAGATTTTAAAGGATTTGAACTCTCAATAATAGGTCTTCCAATAACCAAGAAATCTGATCCGTTATTTATAGCTTCTTTAGGCGAAGATACCCTACTTTGATCGTCATTCATTTTTTTAGTTCTAATTCCTGGAGTAACAGCAATGAACTCTTTGCCGCATAATTCCTTAATAACTTTTACTTCTCTTGGTGAACAAACAATTCCATCAAGTCCATTGCTTTTGGCAAGTAGAGCTAATTGCATTACCTTTTCGGAAATATCAGGTATACCAATCTCTTTTACATCTTCGTTACTTAAGCTTGTCAGCATGGTGACACCTATAAGTAAAGGGGGATTCCTACAAGAGTTTAAGGCCTTTCTTGCAGACTCTAGCATTGATGATCCTCCTGATACATGCACATTCACCATCCAAACTCCTAAATCAGCAGCTACCTTTACTGCTTGAGAAACGGTGTTTGGAATATCATGAAATTTTAAGTCTAAAAAAATATCAAACCCCAATGATTGTAGGTCTTTGATAACTCTAGGCCCAGAAGAAGTAAATAATTGACTCCCTACTTTTAAGCGACATGATTTTGGATCAAATAATTCTGCAAGCTTTATAGCCTCGTCATATTCCAAGTCTAAAGGAATTATTATCGGACTATTCATTTCTCTTGCCTCTCTTCTTAACTGAAAAATAAGCAATTTCTAGAATAATTGTTATAAAACTTCCTATCAAAAAAAAGACTATCAAGCCTTTGCCTAAGTTAATTTCTATTTCATTGAACAATAAATCAACTATAACGATACTATTATTTAAATTTAACAATAAATATAAAGATAAAAGTACAATTGAAAAAAGAAAAATTAAGAATAACGAAGACCAGTTCATAAATTATGTTTGATTAAGCCAACCCTGCTCTAAAAGTCTATCTTCAACGTATTGGAGAATTGCATGGCCAGCAGTTATATGACTTTCTTGAATCCTGCCTGTAACTTTAGTAGGGACAATAAAAGCAGAATCACAATATTTTAATGCCTTTCCACCATCGCCTCCTAAAAAACCTAAGGCATAAATCCCTTTGGTATTTGCTAGTTTAAGGGTCTCGACGACATTAGTTGAATTCCCTGAAGTAGATATAGCCAATAAAATATCTCCTTCATTAGCTAAAGAAGAAAACACTCTCTTAAATATTTCATCTGAGCCATAGTCATTTAAACAAGCTGTTAGAGTTGATGTATCTTGAGCTAAAGAAATAGCTGGAATTCCTTCTCTATCAACTTCAGAAGTTAAACGGACCAAGAATTCCGCTACTAAGTGCTGCGCATCAGCTGCAGACCCGCCGTTTCCACAAATCATTAATTTTCCACCACTAGATATAGACTTAGCTATAACTTCACCAGCCTCTATTAACACCTCATAGATTCTTTGATCAATAATATCTGTTTTAACAGATATAGAATCTTCAAAAGTTTCTTTTATTTTGTCTTTAATATCTTTTGGCATGAATCTTCTCATCTAGAAGAATACCATATGAATAAAAAAATTAACTGTTTATGATCTTCTTCAAGCTTTTAGAAGCTCTAAAATAAGGATGAAACTTCTTTTGGATAGAGATGGATTTTCCAGTCTTAGGGTTTCTTGAGATTCTTTCATTCCTTTCCCTAGTAGAAAAAGTACCAAACCCTCTTAATTCAATTCTATCTCCATCAGATAAAGCCTTGGTAAGGCTGTCTATAATCAAAATTATAGATTCTTCTATGTCTTTTTTTGAATTAAATTTATTATTCTTATACAAATTTTCGATGATTTCAGACTTATTCATCTTCCGTTTTTGTACCTTCCAATTCAGCCTTAATTAAGTCTCCTATATTGGATTTACTCGCTTCTTCAATCTCCTTATTTTTAGCAGCGTTATCTTTAAGAGCACTCTTCTCATCTTGTTTTTCTAATGCCCTAAGAGAAAGGATTATCTCTCTATCTTTTCTATTAATATTAGCAATAACAACTTCCATCTCTAGCCCTTCTTCTAGGGACTCAACACTAGTAGAATTTATAAAATCTTTCTGTTGTAACAAACCTGTAACGCCATCAGCTAAAGATAGATTAATCTTTTGATCATCAAAATCAATTACTTTTCCTATTGCCCTAGAGCCTTTCTTATTTGCTTCTATAAAATCACCAAAAGAATCTGATATTAGTTGCTTTATTCCCAAAGAAATCCTTTCTCTTTCTGGCTCTATAGAAAGTATTAATGCTTCTACCATATCTCCTTTGGTAAGTTCTCTGACAGAGTCGCTCGATTCATCCCACGAAAGATCAGAAAGATGAACCAATCCATCTATTCCTCCATCTAGTTCTATAAAGATACCAAAATCAGTGACTGATTTAATAGCACCTGAGATTTTGTCTCCTTCCTTGTGGGTATGATCAAAAAGCTGCCAAGGATTTTCAGTAAGTTGTTTTAATCCTAGCGAAATTCTTCTTTTTTCTTCATCAACTTCTAGGATCATAACCTCAACTTTGTCTTTTAATTGGACTACTTTAGAAGGGTGGATATTCTTATTTGTCCAATCTATTTCAGAAACATGAACCAAACCCTCAACTCCTTCTTCTATCTCAGCAAAAAAACCATAGTCAGTTAAATTAGTAACTGTGCCCATTACTGAAGTATTAAGAGGAAACTTAGATTCAATTCCAACCCAAGGGTCTTCAACAAGCTGCTTAATACCTAAAGATACCTTTTGCTCTTCTTTATCATACTTAATGACTCTTACGTCTAATTCTTCACCTATCTTTATCGCTTCTGAAGGATGATTAATCCTACTCCATGAAATATCAGTAATATGCAATAGGCCATCTATTCCTCCCAAATCAACAAAAGCTCCGTAGTCGGTAAGATTCTTTACCACTCCTTTAATTGTCTGTCCTTCAGAGAGGGTTGAAAGTAATTGCTTTCTTTCTTCAGAATTTACATCCTGAAGAACTGCTTTACGAGAAAGAACCACATTATTTTTGTCTTTATCTAATTTTATTACTTTAAATTCTTCATAATTCCCAACTAAGTGCTCTAAGTCTTTTGTTGGAACAACTTCTGCTAAAGATCCTGGTAAAAAAGATTTAATGCCCTGTACATCTACTGTCATTCCTCCTTTTACAGAGCCAGTTATTAATCCCTTTAAAGGAGTATCTTGATCTAAGCAATCTTCTATTCTTTTCCAGACTTCTTGCTTGATAGCTTTCTCTCTAGAAACTCGCGTATTCCCATGACCATCTTCAATAGCCTCTAGAGTTAGTTGGACTTCATCACCCACCTCAATATCTATTTCACCTGATTCGTTGTTAAACTCACTGATGGGGACTGCTGCTTCTGATTTAAGTCCTACATGAATAACAACATGGTTGTCTAATATATCCAAAACTATCCCGGTAACCAAGCTACCAGGCTTCATTACTAACGTACTTAAATTCTCATCTAATAATTGTTCAAAACTTGCTGACATTTTTTTTAAATTTAAGAATTAAAGATTCTTCTTTATTTCTTCTATCACTCCTTCTGGTCTTAAATTGCTAGTATCAATAATTACTGAGTTAGTTGCAGGTTTTAAAGGAGAGTGTTTTCTCTCTATATCCTTCTTATCTCTATCTTCTAACTCTTGTAAAAGGAGGCGCATGTTAACCTCGCTTCCTTGTCTTTTCAACTGTACTTGCCTTCTTTTTGCACGTTCCTGTAATGAGGCTGTTAAAAAAATCTTATGTCTAGCATCTTTAAATATGACGGTTCCCATATCTCTTCCATCAGCAATTAAGCCTGGTGGCTTCATGAAATCTCTCTGGCAAGGCTTAATAAAATCTCTAATCACGGGGTCTGCAGCCAAATCAGAGGTTTTTTTAGCAATTTCTTCAGTTCTAACTTCTTTAGTAATGTCCATGTCATTAAATATTACTTTTACAGGCTCTCCAGCAATCCCAGCATCGAATTTAACTCTAAAGTTTTCCTTAATAAGTTCTTTATTCTTTTCAAAATCATGTAACCCTATATTTTGTTCTAACATAAAGTAGGCCAAAGTTCTGTAAAGGGCTCCGCTATCCAAGATATTCCAATTCAGATCTAAAGCAAGCATCTGGGCTATCGTTCCCTTGCCTGCTCCACTAGGACCATCTATTGTTATGACAGGAACTATCTTATCGTTCATACCTTTTCTATATTTATACCTACTTCTTTACATACATCAATAAAGTTGGGAAAAGAAGTATTAACATTAAAACAATCTAAAACAGAGGTTTCTCCCTCAGATCTAAGAGAACCGATGGAACTAGCCATAGCTATTCTGTGGTCCCCATGAGAATTAATTTCTGCAGCTTTAAAGGAGCCGGTTTTCCCAAGCCCATTTATTATTATTCCATCATCTTCTAGCCGGAATTTAACTCCGAAAGAATCTAAAGCTTCCGACATGACTTGGAGTCTATCACTTTCCTTAGTTCTAAGTTCCTTAGCGTCTTTAACTTTTGTAGTGCCTTCGGCTAGCGAAGCTGCAATAAAGAAAGCTGGCATTTCATCAATCATGTTTGCGACTAAATTCGTATTTATAGTTATACCTTTAAGATTAGAAGTTCTAACTAATATATCTGCCGTTGGTTCGAACGAATCTATTTCATTTTGTAACTCAATATTCGCTCCCATGTGCCTCAGGGCATGCAAAAAACCAATCCTAGTTGGATTTACTCCTATATTTTTAAGTAATAATTTTGAATTAGGAGTAATTAGTGCAGCTAATATGAAGAAGGATGCAGAAGAAAAATCTCCGCAAATATCAATATCTGTAGGATTTATAGCTTCTACTTTATTTAATTTAATTAACTTTGCTCCTTTAGATTGGGATACGTCAATGGGGATACCAAATTGTTCAAACATTCTCTCTGTGTGATCTCTGGTAGCGATCTTTTCTTCAATCTCAGTAATTCCTTGAGAATATAGACCTGCAAACAATAAACATGACTTAACCTGTGCGCTAGGAACTGGTAATGAATATTTAATTGATTTAAGGGAGTCTACTGGTTCTATCCTTATCGGGAGAGTTCCCTCCTCTGTGCTTGACGTATTGGCACCCATAAGTCCTAAAGGTTCAGTTATTCTTGTCATGGGTCTTGAAGATAAAGAACTATCACCTATTAGAGTTGAAGAAAATTCTTGAGCTGCTAAAACTCCAGAGCATAGTCTTACGGAAGTGCCTGAATTCCCAAAATTTAAAGGGCCAGAAGGGTCTTTAAGCCCTTTAAGACCTTTGCCTTCTACTACAAATACCCCTTCCCGTCTGGAAATATTTACTCCCATTTTTTGAAAAACTTCAATCGTTGCTAGGCAGTCCTCTCCTTCTAAAAAACCAGAAATCTCTGAATTTCCATCTGCTAAAGAAGCAAGCAGTATTGCTCTGTGAGATATAGACTTATCACCAGGAACAGTGATTTCACCTTTAAGACCATTTCCTTTCTGTATTTTAAATTGCATCAATCTTCTTTTCCTGAGATGGATTTATCTCTGGCATTTTTTACAGTAGAAAAGAATTCGATTAGGCCAGTTGTATTATTCGTTCCTATTAATTCAGATAATTCATCTAAGCTTCTCTTAAAAGACTCTATAGAACTTAAAATAGATTTATCGTTTGAAACCATTATATCTTTCCACATAATTGGATCGCTCGAAGCTATTCTTGTGTAATCTTCAAGACTGCCTCCAGAATAAAGAAAAGTCTTTTCGCCAAGATCTTGGTATAAAGAATCCATCAAGGCATAAGCAATAACATGAGGCATGTGACTAGTCTTCCCAAATAATTCGTCATGGTCATTGGCGGATAATTTTTTTGTATAAGACCCTAATGCTTTCCAAAAGTCTTCAATTTTAGAGACGTCTTGTTCTGAATTATCCTCATGAGGACATATGATGCTTAACTTTTCTTTAAATAGTGCTGCAGAAGAAGCGCTAAAACCACTTTGTTCAGATCCTGCTATAGGATGAGATAAAACAAATCTTTTTAGAAAAGTTTTATCTAAAGCTTTCAAAGTATTAAGGATTGAAGATTTAACACTTAATGTATCTGTATAAATGACATTTTTGGTATTTATCATTATATTTATTTGAGACATAGCTTCTTGAATAGAAAGAACAGGAACAGAAAAGATAACCAAAAGATCATCTAAATCTTTAGGGATATTTATATCTTTATTTTGTATGAATCCAAGATCATAAGCAGAAGTTACTGCCCTTTTATCGCTATCTATTCCATAAACCCCGCCAGAAAAAGAACTCTCTTTTAGGGCTCGTATTATTGAGCCACCAATAAGACCTACTCCTACTACTAAGATATTTTTAAAATTTATAGAAGAGCTCATAGGTCTAAGACAATGCAGATAACTTCTCTAAAAAAAATGAATTCTCTTCGGGAAGACCAATTGTTGTTCTTAAGTAATTTGGCATTTTGTACACCCCTAAGGTTCTTACTATTACGCCTTCTTTTAATAAACCTTCAAATAACTTCTGTCCGTCCCCATTGCTATTAAAGCTAATGAAATTGCCTTCACTCGGTATGTATTCGTAGCCTAAGTCTTTCAAGCCTTTCACGAGAATGCTTTTCTGATCTAAATTAATTTCTAAAGATTTTTTTAGATGACTATCATCCGATAAAGCAACCTCAGCCGCAACTAAGGCCAAGGAATTGGCGTTAAATGGCTGCCTAACTCTATTTAAGAAATCTGCAACATCCGGAGAAGAGACCGAATAACCTATCCGAAAACCTGCTAAACCATAAGCTTTAGAAAAGCTTCTGCTTATAATTACATTAGGATAATTCTTAATTAAATCAAAGCCGATATCTTCATTGCTGTATGAAGAGTAATCAAAATAGGCCTGGTCCAGTAAAACTAAAGTATTCTTATCTAAAGCATCCAGGAAAGATTCTATTTCTTTCGGTGATAAGAAAGTTCCAGTAGGGTTATTGGGATTAGCTATAAATACTAATTTCGTATTCTCTTTCACAGCCTTCAGAATTTCTTCAAGGTCGTGACCGTATTCTTTTGCTGGGACTTCTATGCCTTCCGCCCCCACTGCTTGAACTACTAAAGGGTAGACAGCAAAAGCATGCTCTGAATAAACTGCACTGTCTTTATCTGACAGAAAACTTCGAGCAATAAATTCAATAATGTCATTAGATCCATTCCCTATGGTTAAGCAGTTAATATCAACGTTAAATTTTTTACTAAGGCATTCTTTAAGCCTTAAAGCATTGCCATCTGGGTATCTATTAGTGCCATTTAACACTTTGGTGACAGCGTCTATTGCTAAGGGACTAGGGCCCAAAGGATTTTCATTACTAGCTAATTTAATAGCATTCTTTATACCCAATTCTCTTTCTAAGTCTTCAATGGGCTTGCCAGGCTTGTAAGGACTCAAATCTAGAATGCCTTTATTGACTAAACCTTCAAGCTTCATAACTTTAAGTAATAGCTTTAGGGAAGGACCCCAAAATCTTTACTTCTGCATTAAGGTTATTTAACTGCTTAAACAGTTTCTGAACATTATCTTTATCTTCATGACCTTCAAATTCTAGAAAGAAAGAATAATGCCACTTATCTTTCTTAGAAGGCCTATATGTTATGTGGGTTAGGTTTAAAGAAAGTTCGTTGAAAGGAAGTAAAACAGAGTATAAAGCGCCTTCCTCATTTTTAGTTGTAACAACTATTGAAGTTTTGTCATTGCCTGTTTGGCTAGATTGACTGTTACCTATAACTATAAATCTAGTCGTATTAGAAGAGCTGTCTTCTATATTGCTATCTAAAATATCTAAATTGTATTTTTGAGCTGCCTCTTTGCCACCAATAGCCAAAACACCTTCATTTGCAGAAGCATTCATAACAGCCTGTGAATTACTGCTTACCGGTACCAGCTTTGCTTGAGGACAATATGAAGACAACCAATCTTTGCATTGGGCTAAAGCCTGCTCATGAGCATGTATTTCTACGCCTTCTTTTGGCATTGGCTTGTTATAACCAATTAAATTATGCTCGATTCTCATCTCTATTTCACCGCATATAGTTAAATCAAAATCCATTAGACAATCTAATGTAAGGTTCACTGACCCTTCTGATGAATTCTCTATTGGTACAATTCCAAAATCACACAGTCCTTTCTTAACTTCTTCAAATACTGACCTAATAGAAGGTTCTGGTTTTGTCTCGACTGACGAGCCAAATTTATTTTGAAGTGCCGACTCAGAGTAAGTCCCCTCGGGTCCTAAATAAGCTACTTTTAGATCAGATTCTGTAGATCTACACGCTGAAATAATTTCATTGTATATAGAGATTATTTGATCATTGCTCAAAGGTCCTTTATTTATATCTTTAAGCTTATTAAAGATAGTTGCCTCTCTAGCTGGCTTATATTTTATTAATTCTTCTTTTGCTTCACCTGCTTCAATTGCAAGATCGGCTCTTTCATTCAATAACGATATTATTCTTTCATCTAAAGAATCTATTTTGTCTCTAACAGAATTAAGCTCTTTTTCTTTGTTCATATCGGATCAGGATCGTTCTTTCTCAAATGTTTCCATGAAGTCTACTAAGGCATCTACGCCTTCTTCAGGCATTGCATTATAGATACTAGCTCTCATACCTCCAACAGACCTATGACCTTTAAGCGCCAATAATCCAGAATTTCTAGATTCTTCTAAGAATTTAGAGTTTAAATCTTCGTTGTTTAGTTGAAATGGAATATTCATTATTGATCTATCTTCTTTATTGATCTTATTCTCATAAAAGTCTGATTGGTCTATGAAAGAATATAACTTCTTGGCTTTTTTATTATTTATTTTTTCCATCTCAGAAACCCCGCCCATGGATTTCAACCATTTAAATATTTTACCGGCTACATACCAACCGAAGGTTGGTGGTGTGTTATACATGGATTCACCTTCATGCATTTCAGAATAATTTAGCATCGTTGGTGTAATCGATTGAGCCTTTCCTAAAAGCTCTCTCTTTATAATTGCAAAGCCTAGACCGGCTGGCCCTATATTCTTTTGTGCTCCCCCATAAATTAGTGAGAATTTACTGACATCAATAACTTCAGATAATATTCCTGATGAATAATCTGCTACGACAGGAACTTCTGAATCTTCTATATCCTTAAATCTTAAACCACCAATTGTTTCATTAGGAGTTATATGAACGTACGCAGTATTTTTACTTAAACTCCATGAAGACTGTTTAGGAAAATAAGTAAAATTTTTATCTTCCGAAGAAGCGGCTATCTTTACATCAGTGTATTTTTTAGCTTCACTAATTGACCTTTTTGCCCAATGACCAGTATTGACATAATCAGCTGTTCCTCCCTCAGGGGATAAGTTGAGCGGTATCATGGCATTTTGTAATGTAGCGCCTCCATGAAGAAATAACACAGCATAGTTATCAGTTATATCTAGTAAATCTCTAAAATCTGATTCTGCTTGTTTAGCAATCTCTATAAATTCTGGGCTTCTGTGACTGATCTCCATTACCGACAAGCCCATGCCGTTCCAATCAAGTAATTCCTGTTGAACTTCCTCTAATACGACCTCTGGCATGGCAGCCGGACCGGCACCAAAATTAAATCTTCTTGTCACTAGTCATCGTCCCCTATGAACTCTTCGCTAATAGGTGCAATGCTTATTAATTTTTCTGAGTCTTTAAGTCTAATAACTGTTACGCCTTGAGTGTTTCTGCCTATGACATTAACTTCAGAAACTCTCGTCCTAACAAGCATTCCTTTATCAGATATAAGCATCAATTCATCGTCACCTGTTACTTGTGCTGCGCCAATGAGTGGTCCATTTCTATCAGAAATCTGCATAGCTATAACGCCTTTAGCTCCTCTTCTAGTCTTTCTAAAATCTATAGACTTAGATCTTTTGCCAAAGCCGTTTTCACTGACCGTAAAAATAGATGCTTCTTGTTCTGGAATAATCAAAGAGATAACGAATTGATCCTTATCAAGTTTTATGCCTCTTACTCCTTTAGCGGTTCTGCCCATAGACCTAACTTCTGTCTCAGAGAAATGCGCAGCTTTGCCTGCATTTGAAACCAACATTACAAATTTACTTCCATCAGTAACTGTTGTGCCTACTAATTCATCACCTTCCACTAGAGTTATTGCCCTTTTCCCACCTTTTCTTTGATTCGAAAATTCTGTCAGTACCGTTTTCTTAACTGTTCCTGTTTTGGTGGCCATTAAAACAAAATGTTTATCGTCATATTCTTCTACAGGGACCATACTAGTGATTCTTTCTCCTTCGCTAAGTTGAATAAGATTAACTAAAGGCCTTCCTTTTGCAGCACGGCCAGCGGAAGGGATCTCATAAACCTTCAACCAATACACTTGCCCAAGGTTTGAGAAGCAGAGTAAAGTTGTGTGGGTGTTTGCTACAAGAAGTTGTTCTACAAAATCTTCATCTTTTACCGAAGCTGCTGTTTTACCAGTGCCGCCTCTTCTTTGGGCTCTATATTCTTCTAAAGGTTGCGTTTTTGCATAGCCTTCATGTGAAATTGTTACCACCCTATCTTCTGGAGTGATTAAATCTTCAGCACTAAGGTCAGCAGAAGACTCTTGTATTTCAGTTCTTCTATCATCTTTGTATTTTTCTTGAATCTCTTTTAATTCATCCGTTACCACTTCAACTAATTTTTCAGAATCATTTAGTATTCCAAGCAAATAAGCAATTTGGTCAATTATTTCTTCGTATTCACCTATGAGCCTATCTTGCTCTAGTCCTGTTAACCTCTGGAGCCTCATGTCCAAAATTGCTTGAGCTTGAACCTCAGACAATTGATAAGTCTTGCCCGCAAGCCCTAATGATTCATCGGCACCCTCTAGCTTACATGCATCTGGACCAGCTTTCTTTAACATAGAAATAACTTTCCCTGGTTTCCATTTTTTAGAAAGTAGCTTTTGTTTTGCTTCGGAGCCTTCTTTTGATTTTTTAATTAAATCTATCATGGCATCGATGTTAGCTAAAGCTATGGTAAGTCCTTCTAGCACATGACCTCTTTCTTTAGCCCTTCTTAAATCGTAGAAAGTCCTTCTAGAAACTACCTCTTTCCTGTGGTTAAAAAATACAGAAAGCATGGACTTTAGATTTAAGAGCTTAGGCTCTCCATCAACTAAAGCTACGTTGTTAATTCCAAAGACTGTTTGCATTTGTGTTTGAGAAAATAAATTGTTTAGTAAGACATCTGGGATATGTCCTGATTTAAGATCAATTACGACCCTAACTCCATCTTTATCAGACTCATCCCTGATATCTCTGACTCCTTCGATTTTCTTATCTCTAGACAACTCTGCTATCTTTTCAATCAACTTAGATTTGTTAACTTGATAAGGCATTTCCGTAATTACTATCTTTGCTTTATCCTTTTCTTCATCTTCAAAATGGGTCTTAGCTCTAATTTTTACTCTTCCCTTTCCACTTTCATAAGCACTTACAATCCCAGCTCTTCCGTTTATTATTCCTCCAGTAGGAAAATCTGGTCCAGGGATGAATTCCATTAATTCTGATGTAGATATTTCTGGGTTCTCTATAAAGGCTAGGCAGGCTAAAAGAGTTTCATTTAAATTATGTGGAGCCATATTGGTTGCCATTCCAACCGCTATTCCAGCTGATCCATTAACGAGCATATTAGGCACTCTCGTAGGTAGAACTTCAGGCATTGTTTCGGTTCCATCATAATTTTCTACAAAATTTACAGTCTCTCTATCAAGATCAGCTAAAAGTTCTTGAGAGATCTTTGCCATTCGGACTTCTGTATATCTCTGAGCAGCTGGCCCATCTCCATCCATCGAACCAAAATTTCCTTGTCCGTCTACTAATGGATATCTTAAAGACCACCACTGCGCCATCCTTACAATGGTTTCATATGCAGCACTATCTCCATGAGGGTGATATTTACCGATAATGTCACCAACAATTCTGGCTGACTTTTTGTGTGGTCTCCCAAAATCATTGTTTAAAACATGCATAGCGTATAAAGCACGTCTATGCACCGGCTTAAGACCGTCTCTTGCATCTGGTAAAGCCCTGCCGACTATTACGCTCATTGCGTAGTCTAAATAGGATTGTTTCAGTTCCTTTTCTATATCTATTGGAACAATCTCTTTTGCGGTTATTTCGCCCATATTTTATTTCCGTATATTGATTTTAAAGGCAGAAGACACTGCCCATTCTCTTAAGAAATTAGAGTAATTTTTTTGTAATTTTCTAAGTATCAAGTTGGTAAAATTTTACCATATTCTGGCTTAAAAAACTGCGTAAAAAATCAATAAAAATAAGGTTATTTAGCCTTTAAATTCAGATACTAGAGTTGATACAGATTCCTTAGCATCCCCAAACAACATTCTTGTATTGGATTTGAAAAAAAGTGGGTTTTGAATGCCTGCAAACCCCGAAGCCATGGAACGTTTTAAAACAAAAACTGTTTTAGAATTGTCGACTTCTATAATAGGCATACCGTAAATAGGACTATCTTCATTCTCTTTTGCGTCTGGATTAACAACGTCATTCGCTCCTATTACCATACAAACATCAACTGTTTCCATAATCGGATTAACATCTTCTGGCTCAACAAGAACATCATAAGAAACGTTCGCTTCGGCCAGTAAAACATTCATGTGACCAGGCATCCTTCCAGCCACTGGGTGAATGGCGTACTTAACTTCAGCTCCATTGGCTTCTAGCAACTCTCCTAACTCTCTTACGGCATGTTGAGCTTGAGCTACTGCCATTCCATATCCTGGAACAATTAAAACTGATGAAGCTGCTTCTAAAATCAGATAAGCATCTAGTGCACTGATAGGACTCACTTCACCTTGTTCCTCACTTCCTTCCGAATTTGAATCGGATACAGCTCCAAATCCACTGAACAAAACATTGGCTAAAGACCTGTTCATGGCCTTACACATAATGTTGGTAAGAATAAGTCCACTTGCTCCTACAAGAGCTCCTGCAACAATCAATACGTTGTTAGTAATAACAAACCCTGCTGCACAAGCTGCCAATCCTGAAAAGCTATTTAATAAGGCTATAACGACAGGCATGTCAGCTCCTCCAATAGGAATAACAAAAAGGATTCCTAAAACGAAGGCTAAGCTTATTAATAAAATAAGTGTCTCATTAGGGCTTATCATTCCTTGCACAAAGATCATGTTGACCCCAACAAGCAAGATAGCTAAAAGAAGTAAACCATTAACAAATTGCTGACCTTTATAAAGGAAAGGCTTACCAGAGATAACTTCGGAAAGTTTACCGTAAGCAATTAGGCTGCCTGTAAATGTAAGACCTCCAATCAATACCGTAAGATAGATGGCCCCCATAAGAGCTGGATTATCTAAAGAACTCACAACGTACTCAGCTGAACCTACTAATAAACTTGCTATCCCACCAAATCCGTTAAAGATAGCCACCATTTCTGGCATCGAAGTCATTTGAACTTTCGTTGCAGCAAAATAACCCACTATACTTCCGGCTAGTAAGGCACCAGCTATAAATTTATAATCAATAATATTTTGATCCAGTAAAGTAATCACTACGGCTAACAACATACCTGAAGCAGATAACAAATTACCTTGTCTGGCTGTATCAGGGGAACCAAGCATTTTTAAACCTACTATGAACAAAATAGAGGCAGCTATATAAGTTAGATTTACTAGTATCGAAATATCCATTATTTCTTTTTAAACATGCCAAGCATTCTGTTTGTAACTAGATAACCACCTACAACATTAATAGAAGCAAAAAAAACAGCAGATGTTCCTAAAATAATTGTGATTATTTCTGAAGAACCTGAAGAAAGGACAGCCCCTACAAGAGTTATACCTGATATTGCATTAGCTCCTGACATAAGTGGAGTATGTAAAGTAGAAGGTACCTTGGTTATTAGCTCAACTCCTAAGAAAATTGATAAAACTAAAATAAAGATCAGTAAGATTATTTGGCTTTCCACGATTACATCCTATCCTTAACTAAATCATTAACAATTTTTCCTTCATGTGTTATCACGCAACCCTTTAAAACATCATCCGTTAGGTCAAAATTAAGAATCTTATTTTCCACGTCCCAATATTCATCAATCATGTTAAATAAATTGGCTCCGTAGACTTGAGAAGCGTCTTTTGCAACTTCTCCAGGTAAATTTGACATTCCAATGATAGTAACGCCATTTTCAAAAACATATTCATCAACCTTTGATCCTTCTACATTTCCTCCTGTGGATACTGCCATATCAACAATCACACTACCCGGCTGCATGGCTTGAACCATTTCGTTAGTAACAATTCTTGGGGCTGGTCTGCCAAAGACTTGTGCTGTAGTTATTACAACATCTGATTGTGAACAAATCTTTTTCATTCCCTCTTGCTGCATCTTAATTTGCTCTTCAGTAAGCTCTTTAGCATATCCTTGTTCAGTTTCTTCAGTCTCACCTATATCAATCTTTACGAATTTAGCTCCTAACGACTTAACCTGCTCTTCAACAACGGGTCTTGTATCAAAAGCCTCTACTCTTGCGCCAAGTCTTTTGGCAGTTGCAATGGCCTGTAATCCAGCAACGCCTACCCCTATTACAAAAACTCTTGAAGGAGAAATTGTTCCTGCAGCGGTCATCATCATGGGAAAGGATTTATTGATAGTTCGAGAAGCTTCTACGACTGCGGCATATCCAGCTAAATTTGCTTGAGAGCTCAGAGCATCCATCTTTTGAGCTCTAGTTATTCTTGGAACTAATTCCATGCTGATAGCACTTACTTCTTGGTTTGCAAATTCCTTTACCAAATCTGCCTCATTAAAAGGATCTAAGAAACTTATATGAATACTATCCTTTTTTAACTTAGCGATATCTTCTTTTTCAGGCTTATTTATTCTGCAAACTATGTCAGCAGAATTGAAGGCAGTGTCTCTAGAATCTGATGTTTTTGCCCCTACTTCAGAATAAAGGTCATCATCAATAAAAATAGAAGATCCCAACCCTTCTTCGATAATAACCTCTAAACCTAAATCGACAAACTTCTTTGCCACTTCAGGTAAAATGGTAGCGCGGATTTCTTGATCCTCTTCTTTAGGAAAGAATATTTGCATTATTAAGTTTTATTTGGGACTCTGAGCTACCAAACAATTGTAATGAAAAACGCTAACAATGGACATAAAAAATTTAGACCCTGAAGAGGTTAAAAAATTTAACGATATTGCTGAAAAGTGGTGGGACCTTGAGGGTGAATTCAAACCGCTCCATCAGATTAACCCATTAAGATTGAATTTCATTAAAGAGAGAACAAGTCTTAAAGGAAAAAAGGTTTTAGATATTGGTTGTGGAGGTGGACTATTAACGGAAGCACTGAGTGAAGCAGGAGCAGAAGTTATAGGAATAGATGCCTCACCTCAAACCATAGGTGTTGCAAAATCTCATGCCAATTCAGTAAATAGCAAAGCAACTTATTTAGAATCTACAGTGGAAGATTTTATATCGAAGAATCAGAATAATTCTTTTGATGTAATTACTTGTTTAGAAATGCTCGAACACGTCCCCGCTCCCGATAAAATAATTGAAAGTTGTTGTGTTTTATTAAAAGATAAAGGCGATATCTTTTTATCAACAATAAATAGAAACCCAAGATCTTATTTATTCGCGGTAATAGGTGCAGAATACATATTAAACTTATTGCCAAAAGGCACTCACGAATATTCAAAATTTATCAAACCTTCAGAGCTAGCTGGTTGGATCAGAAATTCTGGACTAAACCTTAAAGAAACCATTGGTTTAAGCTACAACCCAATAACTGACCATTACTGGCTTGGAAAAGATATACAAGTTAATTACATGGTTCACGTAACCAAAGAGTAAGAGTGGAAGAAATTCAACTATACGCTTTCGATTTAGATGGAACTCTGTTAGACACCGCGCCAGATTTCTTTTATGCAGTTAATAAGCTAAGGGAAGGGAATGGATTGGAATCTGGAGATTTCTCGGAAGTAAGATCAAGAGTTTCAGAAGGTGCGGCTAGCCTTGCTCGTTATTCCTTAAACTGGGACGAAAATCAAAAGGAAGAAATAGAGAAGTCTAGACTTGAATTACTAGAAATCTATGAAAAGTGTTGCTTGGGTGCAAAACTATTTGATGGAATGAATGAAGTGTTAATTAACCTTAAAGAAAAAAATAAAAATTGGGGAATCGTAACTAACAAACCCAGAAAGTTTGCTGAGCAAATCGTGAATGAAAAATTTTCTCGTATTAATCCTGATTTCTTAATTTGTCCAGATGATGTTGGGGAAAGGAAACCTAGCCCTAAAGGTTTAGAATTGGCATGTGAATTAACCAATGTATCATCAAAAAACTCCATTTACGTAGGTGATCATCTAATTGATATAATTTCAGGTAAATCTGCGAAAATGAAAACAGTAGCAGCTGCCTATGGATATATACCGGAAGGCGACACTGTTTCAAGCTGGGGTGCAGATTTCGTTATTAATCATCCTCTAGAAATGAAAAAGATTATAGAGAGTCATTAATCATGGTTGATTTCAAACCTTCTAAAGATTGCCTGAAAGATAAAACAATTCTCATTACTGGAACGGGTTCAGGAATAGGAAGAGCTGCAGCAAAAACATTATCCCAATTTGGCGCGCAGCTGATACTCCTAAGTAAAGATACAGGGAGACTTGAAAGTCTTTACGAAGAGATTGTCGAACAAGGCTTCAAAGAGCCTTTGATTCATCCTATGGATTTTGAAAGTGCTGAAGAAGAGGAATATCTAAAAGTGAAGGAGGCCATTCAAGATAAGTTTGATAAATTAGATGGCCTCATAAACAACGCAGGAGTTTTAGGTGAAAAAAAACTTCTTGGTCAATACCAATATTCTATTTGGAAAAAAGTACTGAACGTGAATCTAGATTCCGCTTTTCTTCTTACGAAAACCTTATTGCCTTTGTTAAATCATTCTAAGCTAAGTTCAGTGTTATTTACTTCTTCGGGCGTAGGAAAAAAAGGAAGAGCTTATTGGGGCGCATATGCAATAAGTAAATTTGCTACTGAAGGAATGATGGAGGTTTTTGCAGATGAATTAGAAAACACCACAAAAATAAGGGTTAATTGTATTAATCCTGGGGCAGTAAGAACCAAAATGAGAGAGGAAGCCTACCCAGCTGAAGACCCTGAAACAAACCCTCTACCAAAAGAAATAATGAACTTGTATGTTTATCTTATGTGCGATGTCAGTGAAGAAATAAATGGGCAATCTATAAATGCTCAATAACTTTCACTTCACTTTTTGATAATTCTTTATAAGAACCCTGCTTTAAATTTGCTGGAAGAAATAAATCCCCGTACCTGACTCTCTTTAGTCTTGATACTTGTAAATCCTGACTTTCCCACAACCTTCTAACTTCTCTCGTCCTTCCTTCCATAATGACCATTGCAAACCATTGATTGGTTTTTCCTTTTTTGCCTTCTTGCACATCAGTAAATCGCGCTAGTCCATCTTCAAGTTTCACTCCATCCACTAGTTTTTGCACAACCCTCTTAGTAACTAAACCATGTATTCTCGCTACGTATTCTCGCTCAATCAATGAAGAAGGATGCATGAGTTTATTGGCCAATTCTCCCTTGTTAGTGAACAATATTAGTCCTGAGGTATTTATATCTAACCTTCCTACAGAAACCCACCTTCCAGAATTCAGTCTAGGTAAATTATCGAAGACAGTGGGTCTGTTTTCAGGGTCATTTCTGGTCGAAATCTCTCCAACCTTTTTGTTATACATTAAAATTCTAGTGTCTTTATGACCCTTGCGACTGAGAACAATATTTTTCCCTTCAATTTTAAAGGAATCTTTTTCAGATACGAGCTGACCTATCGTTGCAATCTTTCCATTAACTTCGACTTTATTCTGTCTGATTAACTGCTCTATTCCTCTTCTAGAACCGTGGCCATGGTCAGCAAGGACCTTGTGAATCCTCTGTTTCACTGTTCCTTTAACTTAATGATTGAGGGACTTGATCTTCTTCGCGTTGATCAGCTTCTTCAATAGGAAGTTCTAGATCTAAAGATTTCAAGTCAGGCAATTCAGGTAGTTCTGGAAGTTCTCTTAGGTGCTGTAGTCCAAAATAATCCAGAAATTCTTTTGTGGTTGCGTATAAAGACGGCCTACCAGGTACGTCTCTTTGACCCACAATCTTAACCCAGCCTCTTTCCATAAGACCTCTCATTAATTGGGTTCCAACCGTAACTCCTCTGACCTCTTCAATTTCACCTCTAGTAATTGGTTGCTTATACGCAATTAAAGATAAAGTTTCCAAAGTTGCCTTTGAGAATCTCTGAGGCCTTTCTTCCCACAACTTTGCAACATAGCTAGAAAGGTCCTGTTTCACTTGCAATCTAAACCCGCTTGAAACTTTTTTTAATTCTATACCGCGATTTAGGCAATTTTCTTCTATTTTATTTAATGAATTTCTAATCTCTTCTCTAGAAGGTGGATTTTCAACGAATACTTTTTCTATCTCTTCAATGCTTACAGGTCTTGAAGCTGATAACAGCAAAGCTTCTATGATTTCATTTAATTGATGTTCCATTTAATGTACCTCTTCAATTCCTTTAATGTGGATAGGACCAAATTCTTCTGATTGAACAATTTCTATCAGAGAATCTTTTAGTAATTCCAAAATTGCTAGGAAAGTAACAACAACTCCTATCTTACCTTCTTTTGAATTAAATAATGAAGTGAATTCTATAAAAGACTCAGTTCTCATCCTTTCTAGAATTTGACTCATCCTTTCCCTTGTAGAAAGCTCTTCAAAATTAATCAAATGAGCCTGGGATTGCTCTACTCTCCTCATGACTTCAGACAAAGCGAAAGCTAAATCCTCTAATGGAACATCAGTTAAAGGTGTTTCAACTGCAAATTCTGGTAATTTTGCTTGCGCAGCGAAAATATCTCTATCTATTCTTGGGATTTGATCAATTCTTTCTGCAGCCTCTTTAAAACGTTCGTATTCTTGAAGTCTTTTAATGAGCTCTGCCCTAGGATCTTCTTCTTCAGGCTGCTCTTCAGGTCTAGGTAATAGCATTCTTGACTTCAATTCTGCTAAATACGCCGCCATCACCAGGTAATCTCCAGCAAGCTCTACCTGCAACGCATCCATTAAATCAATATAAGCAGTGTACTGTTCAGTTATTTTGGCAACGTTTATGTCTAATATATCTAGGTTTTGCTTTCTAATTAAATATAGAAGGAAATCTAAAGGGCCAGCAAAACTATCTAGAAGAACTTCTAAGGCATTGGGTGGAACGTATAAATCTTCCGGTAGAGTGGTTTCTCTGCCTTGTACCGTCGCTAAGACCATTTCCTCTTGTCGAGGATGATTGTTTTCTTCCTCCTTGATAGAAGGATTTACGGCTTTTAAATCAACCATTTATCCAATACATGTGTATTGATTTTGCATTATAGCCACTTAACTTTGTTTGAGGAAATAGAGTTTATTTAAAAAACTTGTTAGTTATAGGGTATCTTCTGTCTTTTCCAAAGCCTCTAGGTGTTATTTTTACCCCTAATGGTGCTTGACGTCTCTTATATTCACTGAAATCTATTAACTTAATTACCCTTTCAACGGTCTGTTCATTAAATCCTTGCTCAATTATTGTCTCTTTACTCTCATCTTGCTCAACGTACATTTCTATGATCCTATCCAAAACGTCATAATCCGGTAGACTATCGCTATCTTTTTGGTCTTCAGACAACTCTGCCGTTGGAGGTCTATCTATAATTCTTTGAGGAATGGCCTTTGAAAGGGTATTACGGTAGTCAGCTAGCCTGTATACCAAGGTCTTAGGTACATCTTTCAAAACAGCAAAACCTCCAGCTGTATCGCCATATAAAGTGGAATAACCCACTGCAGTTTCACTTTTATTACCTGTTGTTAAAACTAAATCACCAGACTTGTTTGATAAACCCATTAACAAAACTCCTCTGCACCTTGACTGAAGGTTTTCTTCAGTAATATCGGGCTCTTTATTAGTGAACTCTTCTTCTAGAGTGCTATAAAAAGAATTATAAATATCTTTAATAGGTAAAACATGATGTTCAATCTTAAGATTTTTAGCTAACTCTTCTGCATCATGAACGCTTATATCTGAAGTAAACTTAAATGGCATCATATAAGTCTTTACCTTATTTGGACCTATGGCATCCGCAGCTATTGTAGCAGTCAAAGCTGAATCAATTCCTCCAGAAGACCCAATTAAAACACCAGGAAAACCATTCTTCTCAATATAATCTTTGGCTCCTAGAACTAAAGCGTTATAAACATCTTCCAACTCGTTTTCTTCCTGGAGCTTATCTGAATCTAGAATATCCAAACCACTTTCACCTGATTTCTTAAACTTCACAATTCTGCTTTCACTTTCAAATTTTTTAAGCTGTACTGCTTGTTGGCCATTTTTATCCATTATCATTGAAGTCCCATCAAAAACTAATTCGTCCTGCCCTCCCACTTGATTTATATAAACAATCGGAAGCTTATATTTCTGGCTATGGCTAGAAATCATTTCTTTCCTTTCATTTAATTTATTTAAATGGAAAGGAGAAGCATTCAAATTAAGGATTAAATCAGCACCTCTTCTAGACGCTTGCCTAACCGCTTTGGTATGCCAAATATCTTCACAAACCGTTAACGCAAGCTTATGATCTCCTATCTCAAATATTCCTGGGCCCTTGCCAGGACTGAAATATCTTTTTTCGTCAAAAACTTCGTAATTAGGTAATTCTTGCTTGTGATATTCGAGCACAACTTCATTGTTGTATAGAACTCCAGCAGAGTTGTAGATATTTTGCCCAATCTTCTTGGGGTAACCCATAACTATATGAGTCTCCGGTGAAATCTTTGATAATTCTACTAAAGCTGTTTCAACAGCGGCCAGAAGGTCATCTCTAAGTATTAAATCTTCTGGAGGGTATCCAGTAATAAACATTTCTGTGAAAAGAATTACGTCTACTTTGTCTTCAGACAAGATCTTCTCGATGGCTTTCTTAGCAAGATTTAGATTGCCTTTTATATCACCAACAATTGGATTTTCTTGCACTATTCCTAAAGATAAATGCGATGAATTCATTGAATTTTATTAAATTTTAAAGATTTTTAAATTTGTATATAACTAATATAGCTTATTGGCATTAATATTTATATTAAGGCTCAAATTTTAATCTATTCATAATATATGTAGAATGCACGTCCAATTTTAATTTAGTTATGCATAAAACAAGTGATTTAAGGATATCGGATAGGCAGGAAGTGATTTCTGCAAGTTCTCTATTGTCTGATCAACCTATATCTAAAGAATCATCTGAGACTGTGTACCAAGCCAGAGAAAACTTTTCAAAAATTTTGAATAAGGAAGATCATAGATTGTCAGTTGTTGTAGGTCCTTGTTCTATTCACGACACATCGGCAGCGATTGATTATGCCGGGAGACTGAAAGAAGAGAGTCTCAATTATGAAGATCAATTGCAGATCATAATGAGGGTGTATTTTGAAAAGCCTAGAACAACAGTGGGTTGGAAAGGTCTTATTAATGACCCAGATTTAAATGACTCATTCCAAATAGATAAGGGTCTCTCTATTGCAAGACAACTTTTAAGAGACATAAATGATCTAGGGCTGCCTGCTGGAACAGAGTTTTTAGACGTAATCACACCGCAATATATCGCTGATTTAATTTCTTGGGGGGCTATCGGAGCTAGAACCACGGAAAGTCAAGTTCACAGAGAGTTGGCATCAGGATCGTCTTGCCCTATTGGTTTTAAGAACAGTACTTATGGAGGTGTCCAAGTTGCAGCTGACGCTATTGGTTCAGCGCTAAACCCTCATAAATTCTTATCCGTAACTAAAGAAGGTAGAGCGGCTGTATTTTATTCTTCAGGAAATAAAGACTGTCACGTGATCCTTAGAGGCGGAAGCAAACCTAATTACAGTAAAGAAGATATTGATGCAACTGCAGAAATACTTAAAAGTAATAATCTTGCTGAATCAATCATGGTGGATATGAGTCATGGAAATAGCAGCAAACAACATAAAAACCAATTAATAGTCTGTGAAGATATTACCAATCAAATTTCTTCAGGTGAAAGTCGCATTACAGGAGTTATGATTGAAAGCAACATTGAAGAAGGAAATCAAAGTGCTAAAGACTTAGATAATCTCGTTTACGGAAAAAGCATTACAGATGCATGCATTAATTGGGAAGATACAAAGATCTGCCTCAATCAATTGGCTGAAGCCGTGTCAGCTAGACAAAACATAGCATAAAATTAAAGTTGTTCTTGTTTACTGGGAGAGGATAATTTAATCTCTTTCTTCCGAGATTTATATGTCAGATTCAACAATAAGTTTTTCAAAAGATGTAGCTAGTACCATAGGGCTTTCTGAGGCTGTTTTATTGGAAGTATTGAAAAAATCTGGTCTCGAGGGTACTAATCTAAAGGAATTACAGGATTTTCTTTCTTTCTGGACTGAAGAAGAGGTGCTGGCACACTTAACAAGTTTATTAAACAAAGGCCTAATTATAGAAAATAAAAACGGAACCTTGTCTAGTTTTTCAGTCAAAGAAATACAAGGTAATGGCAGAAAGGAGAGTTCTATGGAGAACTCTTGGCAACCTGAAAAAGAACTTCTTGATCAAATACATGAGTACGGAATACCAGAGGAATTCACTTATTCACAAGTAGATGATTTCAAGCACCTAAACCAAGAAAAGGAAGAAAAAAATAAATCATGGGGTATAAAGTTTCTGCGCTTCGTTATAAAACAATGGAGGCAAAAAGAAGCAACAGAGAATCAAAATAAGAAAAGAAAACCGATTGAGACTAATTGGAAACCAGAAGATGAAGCTAGAGATATATTGGTAAGGTCTGGAGTAGATAATAGCTTTATAGATAAAGAAGTACCTGAATTCGTATTGTATTGGAGTGAAAGGAAAGAAGAGTCCGATATATGGAACTCGAAATTTATTTCTCATATTAGAAGGCAATGGGGAAGGCTTCAAGGCGTTAATGAAAAAGACGATGTACCTTCTAAAATTGACTCTAAATGGTTACCGAACGAAGATTTTTATGATGTGTTAACTCTCACTGACATTCCAAAAGACTTTGCTGACTCAGCGATTGCTGAATTTATTTTATATTGGAAAGAAACAGGTCAATCGCACAATTCTTGGAATAGTAAATTTCTACAACATGTAAAATTTCAATGGCAGAAATACAATCAGAATCAAAATGCCCAGGGCCAAAATCTAATGGAAAAAAGAATAGAGTCTAGTTGGAATATTTCAGAGCCTGTTAGAAATGAGAAAAAAAATCAGAAAGTTAGTGAGCAAACAAAACTAAACCTCAAAAAACTTAAAGAAAAACACCAAATTTAATTTTATAAATACTATTTTAGTGTTATAGTCATGTATAACACCTAAAAAAATATATGAAAGTTAAACAAACTTACAAAACAGCAGCAATCACAGCTATCTTTTTACTTATATGGATGGTTTCAGGCAGTCTTGTTGAAGAAGAGGCAAGCCCTCAGAGTGAAAGCTCTTTAGCTACACTTTCTTCAGTGACCGTTTTGAATAGCAATGCAATCCTTAAATCTAAAACCATCAAAGCAAGTGGTTTTACGGAAGCAGATAAGTTTATACAAGTTAGGGCTGAAATAGGTGGAAGGGTTATTTCAACGCCCTTTAAACAAGGTGACTATGTAAAAGAAGGCGATCTGTTGTGTCAGCTATACATAGCAGGAAGAGAGGCCTACCCTAAAATAGTAGCTCCTTTCTCAGGTTACTTAGAATCTTTAAGAGTGGATAAAGGTGATTATATCAATACCGGTGGGGTCTGTGCCTCTCTAATAGATTCAAACCCCATGCTTTTAATCGCTGATATCGCTGAAAAAGAAATAGCGGATATAGATGTGGGTGCCAATTCAATGGCGCGTTTAATTTCAGGGGATGAGATTCAAGGCAAGGTGTCATTTATTGCCACTTCAGCAGATAAAAATACAAGGACTTTTAGAGTTGAGATTCAAGTAGACAACAAGGATAGAGCTATAAGAGATGGTGTTTCAGCTGAAATATATATAGAAAGTAAAAAAGTTTTATCCCATAGGATTTCACCCGCTATCCTGTCTTTAAATGATCAGGGAAAACTGGGTATAAGAACTGTTGATGAGAATAATGCCGTTGAATTTAAAGAAATAGCTATACTTGAAGACACGACAGAGGGTCTTTGGATTTCTGGTTTAAATGAAAATGAAAGAATCATTACTCTTGGTCAAGAGTACGTATTCCAAGGTCAGACGGTTAACGTTAAAGAAATATCATCTCCAGAGGCATGAATACCCTTATTCTTCAAGCCATAAAGAAAAGTAGGACCTCTTTAAGCGTTTTAGTTCTTATAGCTTTAGCTGGGTTTTATGCTCTTAATTATCTACCTAAAGCCACTGAACCTGATGTCAATTTCCCAGGCGCCTTTGTAGGTGTTTTCTTTGAAGGAGTTTCTCCTGAAGACTCAGAAAGGTTATTAGCTAAGCCTCTTGAAGATGCATTAAGAACCGTAGAAGGAGTTGAAAAAATTAGATCAACTTCCCAAACGGGTTATGCAGCAATTATGATTCAATTTGATCAAGACATCGATTTGGACAAAGCCCTTTATGACACACGTATAAAAGTAGATGAAGCTAAAAGACTGCTCCCGGATGATGTTAGAGAACCTTCCATAAGAGAGTTTTCCACTAGCGACGACCCTGTGCTAACTGTAAGTATTTCTAGTGACGTTCTTCCACAAAGAGTACTGGTAAATTTAACTCAAGATCTATTGGATGTTATTGAAACACATCCTAACGTTTTAACTGCTGAACTGAATGGAGTTCCTGAAGATCTAATAGAAGCAATCGTTGAGAAAAGTAAACTTGAATCTTATGGCATCTCAATGAATCAACTCTACCAAGCTGTCGCTAATAACAACAGAGTAATTCCTGCGGGATCACAAGACACTGGAAAGGGAAGATTCTCTGTAAATGTACCAAGTGTTTTTTCAAACTTAGAGGATATTGAAAGGCTTCCTATTAAAGTTTCTGGTAATTCCGTTGTAACTCTAAAAGATGTTGCAAGTGTCAGCCTTACCTACAAAGATCGAGGAGGCTATTCGAGAATCAATGGCAAACAATCTTTATCTATAGATGTAACTAAAAGAATAGGAACAAATGTTATAGATACTGTTTCTGAAGTCAGAGAAATAGTTATGGAATTTTCCAAAGATTTTCCTGATGGGGTTGAAATGGCTTTTGTAAGAGACGATTCAGTATTCGCTCTAGATATGATTTCTGAGTTACAAGGGAATGTACTAACGTCAGTTGCTTTAGTCATGATAGTGGTTTTGGCAGCTTTAGGCTTTAGAACATCTATGTTGGTTGGAATGGCCATTCCTTTCTCGTATCTATTTGCTTTATTGGTGTTATTAATCTTAGGCAAAGAGTTCAATTTCATGGTTATGTTTGGCATGTTAATTTCCATGGGGATGACTATTGATGGTTCTATTGTCATTACGGAATACGCGGACAGAAAATTAGCTGAAGGCATGGGCAGGGTCGAGGCATACTCGGCTGCTGCAACTAGGATGTTTTGGCCTGTATTATCATCCACGGTAACAACCTTGATAGCTTTTACACCATTAATGTTGATGCCAGGAATGGGTAAGTTTATAAGGGACATGCCCATAACTGTTTTTTGTGTTCTTGTTGGATCTCTTCTCTATTCATTAGTCTTTGCTCCAATTTTAGGTGCAATGTTCGGTGGATTAGCTAAACAATCAGAAGAAGAAATTAATAACGTTAGGAGGTTAGAATCTTCCGATCCCCTTTCTCTTCCTGGTGTAACTGGAACTTACGCTAAAAAAGTAAATCAGTATTTAAACACCCCTGGGCAAACTATATTCATAATTCTATCAGCAATAATTTTGTGCATTGCCTTATGGTTCCAACACGGAAAAGGAATTATCTACTTCCCAGAAGTTGCTCCTAATGAAGCCGATGTCAATATATACGCTAGAGGAAATCTCTCGGTTGATGAAATAAGGGACTTAGCAATTGATGCTGAACAAAAGATAATCGACATGGAGGATATTGAGTTGTTAGGTACCTGGAGTAATTCAGGTGGTTCAACAAGTAGTATGCGAGGAAATAGTTCCGATAAGGTTGGAGGAATGTTTGTTGATTTTTATTCTGAAGATAATGCAGTCTCTGATAGGAATGGATATGAGATATTAGATCTAATGCGAGAAAGATTAAGTGATGTATCAGGTTATATTGTAACTGTAGAAGCAGATAAAGGAGGCCCTCCAATAGGGCAAGCCATTCAGCTCAATGTAAAAGGTAAAGATGAAGTGGCCTTAAAAAGAGCCACTAAGAAAATAAGGAATTATTTAGAAAATAAAGTAACTGGGCTCACTGACATAAGAGATAGCTCTGAAACTAGAGGAATTGAATGGGAACTTAATATAGACAGAACCAAAGCAGCGCAATATGGCGCTGGACTATCTGATGTCGGAGCAGCTGTCCAAATGGTAACCAACGGAATCAAAGTTGGAGAGTACCGACCCTTAAATCTTGATAGAGAAGTAGATATAAGAGTTAGGTTTCCTAAATCAGAAAGGAACATAGATCAACTTGAGAAACTGAATATTCAAACCGCGAAAGGTCTAGTTCCTGTAAGTAGTTTTGTTAACACAACTATTAAACCTGCAACCAAAACAATAACCAGACAAGATGGTAAACGAGTGGAGTCGCTATCGGCAGAAACAATGCCAGGTGTTATTGCTTCAAATAAAATTAGACAAATTAAGAACTGGTTAAAAGTAACTGACTTGGGTAGAGGTGTGACCGTAGAATTTGATGGATTCGACAGATACAATCAAGAAGCTGCCGATTTCCTCATACTAGGCTTTATAACCATGCTATTTGTGATGCTGATTGTTTTAGTAACTCAATTCAACAGTTTTTACCAAGCCAATATAGTGCTTTCAGCAATCCTCTTGTCCTTTGGCGGGGTATTTGTATCTCTTTTAATTTTAGACAGATCTTTTAGTACTCTACAAACAGGAATTTGTTGTGTGGCTCTTGCAGGCATAGTGGTTAACAACAACATTGTGCTCATCGATACCTTTAATCTTCTGAAGAAAAATAACCCTGGCTCAGACACGAAATCATTGGCCTTAAGAAGCGCCGTATTAAGACTAAGGCCAGTGTTCTTAACTTCTTTCACCACTATAGCTGGATTAATGCCCATTGCTCTAGGCTTTAGCATCGATTTGATAGAAAGAACTGTAAAAAGTGGCTCGTATATAACAAGCTTCTGGGAACAGATGGCAGGTTCTCTGGTTGTTGGTTTGGCCGTAGCAACTATCTTAACTCTGGTGGTTACGCCTTGCGCTCTTGCGTTGAGTGATTCAGTTAATAGCTTGCCCAAAAGAATTCTTAATCTCTTATCTAAGCCTTTTATTAATTTTAGAAAAAAGGTTAATCAGAACTAAGTTAGTTAGTAATTCCTCATTATTCTCCTTACAATACTGCGAAGTCGCTTAATGTATTGAATAATAGGAAGTTATAGATGCAATTAAAATTTAAATTACTAACCATAGGCCTTCTGTTGCACGGACCACTACTACTTAGTGAAATAGAGGAAGAAATAGTAGTTTTAGAAAAAAAGATATTAAACCTAAGTGGATGGTCAGAGAATGTATCCATATCATCTATCAATTCTTCAGAATTAAATAAACTAGAAGCCCAACATCCAAAGCAGATCTTTAGAAGAATGCCTGGGGTTTGGATAAGTAGAGGCTCTGGTCAAGAACATCTAACAGCCATGCGTTCACCAGTTCTTACTGGGCCTGGGGCTTGTGGTTCTTTTTTAATCCTAGAAGATGGAATTCCAATCCGCCCTTCTGGGTTTTGCAATGTGAACGGGCTTTTTGAAACTGCATTTGAGATTTCTGGAGGCATTGAAACCATAACCGGTCCGGCCAGTGCCAGATATGGGGCAAATGCAATGCATGGAGTTATAAATGTTATTTCTAAACCAATAACTAATAACAACAACATCTCGACAAATATAGGACCAAATGGATATAAAAACTTTAAAACGTCACTAGGCAATCAATCAGATTGGAGTCTTAGTACTTTTGCCGCTTCAAATAATGGTTTTAGAGAGCAATCAGGATATGATCAGCAAAAATTGAAGATGAGATTTGATTTCCAATTGCAGTCTTGGAAGGCATCTTTAAATATGACTCTAACTAACTTAAATCAAGAAACTGCTGGGTACATCACTGGTTTAAACTCATATAAGGATTCAAACCTAAATAGAAAAAATCTCAATCCCGAAGCTTTCAGAGATGCTAATTCCCAAAGATTGTCTTTAAGTCTTAAACGAGACGAAGAAAATGGAATATCTATACTCTCTCCATATATTAGAAAGAATGACATGCAGTTTCTTCAACATTTCTTACCAGGCACGCCGGTTGAAGAGAACAGTCATAGCAGCTTTGGTCTATTGTTTAAAAGATTAATTAAATTTGAAAATTACGCTCTGACCACTGGTTTGCAAATTGAAATGGCTGAGGCTGAGTTAACAGAAACGCAAGCCAACACGTTAACCACCAGCTCAGCGTTTAACAATGCAACTAGACCTCAAGGAAAACATTATGACTATGAGGTTGATTCAGAGGTTTATGCATTGTTTATTGGTCTTGAGGACTTATATATTAGCGACGATCTATTGCTTTATAGTGATTTAAGAGCTGAATCTATCAAGTACGACTACAACAACAAAATGAACAGCGGCAACACTAGAGAAGATGGAACTACGTGTGGTTTTGGGGGATGTTATTACAACCGACCTGATGACAGATCAGACACTTATAATGAGTTAAGTGCTAGAGCTGGTATAGCAACTGACTATGATGTTGTAAATTATTTCTTTCAAACCAGTCTAGGCTTTAGGCCCCCTCAGATTAATGAAGCCTATAGACTCCAAAAGAAACAAAATGTAAGTGACTTAGATTCTGAAAAACTAACCATGATTGAAATAGGAACTACTTTCAACTTAGAAAATTTAAATGGGTCTTTAAGTGTTTATAAAAGTAAAAAGAGAAACTCGATATTTAGAGATTCAGAGAATTTCGTTATTGATAATGGGAAAACAAACCATAAAGGGGTTGAGTTAACTCTAGATATCAATATAAGTGAAAGAAGCAATCTAATAAGTAACTTTACCTATGGGGATCATAAATATGACTTTAATTCAGATACATCGATGCAAGAGAAGATCAGAATTGGAAATGAGATTGATACTGCGCCAAAACTGATGGCAAACCTTATCTTGAATACCTCCGTTACCGATAATCTTTCTTTCGCTTTCGAATTAGAACGAATGGACTCTTATTTTACTGACGCGGCTAATCTTCATGAATATGAAGGTCACACTTTATTTCATTTTAGATCTGATCTAAGTTACTCAGAAAGATTAAAATTGTATCTAAGAGTAGATAACTTAACTGACAAGGATTATGCAGAAAGAGCTGACTTTAATGCTTATGGTGGAGATAGATATTTTCCTGGTCTTCCAAGAGAAACTTATGTAGGTTTCGAGTATTCATTGTAAACTTATGATTTATGGCCACTAAAAAAACAGACATAAATTTCGAAAAAGCCTTGGAGGAACTTGAAGGTATAGTAGAAGATCTAGAATCAGGAGATCTAAGCCTAGAAAATTCTCTAAAGTCTTTTGAAAAGGGCATTAAATTAGCAAGGCAATGCCAAGAGCAATTGTCGAAAGCAGAATTACAAGTTCAAAAACTCATTGAAGAAAATGGAGAACTTAAGACCGCTCCATTGAAAGATGACTGATTTTGAAAATCTCTTAAAGGATTACAGAGACCAAGTTAATAAAGCCCTTCAAGAAGTCTTACCTTCTGAAGGTTCTCTAATAACTGAGGCTATGCGATATTCAGTGCTTAATGGAGGAAAAAGACTTAGACCTATACTTGTTTACTTATCTTCTAATTTGAGTCAATGCGAACAACAAGCTAAAGACTTATCGGCTTGTGCGGTTGAGTTAATCCATTGCTATTCTTTAATTCATGACGATCTTCCTTCTATGGATAATGATGATTTAAGAAGAGGCAATCCCACATGCCACTTAAAGTTTGATGAAGCTACGGCGATTCTTGCGGGAGATGCGCTGCAACCTTTAGCTTTTGAATTAATATGCAGAATTGATATCAAAGAAAAGACTAAAACTTTAATACTATCAAAATTAGCCAGTGCTTCAGGGTTCTCTGGAATGGTGGGAGGTCAAGTAAAAGACATACAAATGAATGATGAAGTTACTGTTGAAGAACTTGATCTAATGCATTTTCAAAAAACAGGTCGATTGATACAAACTTCATTAGAAATAGGTGGACTTTTGTCTAATTTAGAAGAAGAAAACATAAATTTACTTAATCTTTATGGAGAAAAGATAGGCTTAGCCTTCCAAATACAAGATGACATAATTGATATTGAATCTCCAACTTCTGTAAGTGGTAAAAATCAAGGTTCAGATTTGAATCAAAACAAAATAACTTATCCTACTTTAGTTGGTATAGAGGAGTCCAAATCTAAAGCGAATAAATTAGCTGAAGAAGCTAAAGAAATTCTAGTTCCTCTTTCTGAAAAAGCTGATAATCTTAGGCTCTTAGCTGACTATGTGGTCAATAGAAATTATTAGAACATGAAAATCTTTGAATCAATACCATCTAAAGAGCCCGTTTCTAAGTTACTGAATGGCATAAATTCCCCTGAGGACTTAAGAAAACTAGATAAGGCTGAAATACCAATAATAGCAGATGAATTGAGAGAATTTCTGCTCTACACAGTGGGAAAGACTGGTGGGCATTTTGGTGCTGGTCTTGGCGTTGTAGAATTAACATTGGCACTCCATTATTCGTTTGAAACGCCTCATGACCGACTGGTCTGGGACGTGGGGCATCAAACTTACCCACATAAGATCTTAACTGGAAGAAAAGGCGACATGGAAAGTATGAGGCAAACAAATGGTCTTGCTCCTTTTCCGGTAAGAGCTGAAAGCCAATACGATACTTTTGGTGTTGGTCATTCTAGCACTTCAATAAGCGCTGCATTGGGAATGATAACTGGTGCAGATTCCAAAAAAATTAATAGGCACGTAACTGCTGTTATTGGAGACGGAGCCATGACAGCTGGGATGGCTTATGAAGCGCTAGCTCACGCTGGGTCTCTAGATAAGAACCTCCTAGTTATCTTAAATGATAATCAAATGTCTATTTCCGAAAATATTGGAGGGCTAAGAAATTATCTTTCAAGAGTATGGGCGAGTAAAACCTACAACAAAATAAGAGAAAGCGGAAAATCTGTATTAACTTACTTACCGGGGGCAAAAGAATTTGCTAGAAAAGCAGAAATACACGCCAAAGGCATGATTGCTCCAGGTTCCTTATTTGAAGAATTAGGGTTCGAATATTTCGGTCCTGTGGATGGCCATGATTCACAAAACCTAATAAATATCTTAGAAGACTTAAAGCATATTCATGGGCCAAGATTTCTTCATGTAATAACTACCAAAGGAAAAGGTTACGCTCCAGCAGAAGGAGACCCAGTAGGATTTCATGCTATTGATAAAATTAAAAAATCAGATTCATCCTCTTCTACCATTACAGAACCCAAAAGTCCGTCTTATTCTAAAATCTTTGGTGATTGGCTTATACATAAAGCAAATAAAGATAAAGATTTAGTAGCCATCACCCCCGCAATGGGAGAAGGATCAGGAATGAATGAATTCGCTAAAGCTTTTCCCGAAAGATATTATGATGTAGCTATAGCAGAACAACACAGCGTAAGTTTTGCTGCAGGTCTTTCATGTGAAGGATTAAAGCCAGTAGTGGCTATTTACAGCACTTTTCTTCAAAGAGCTTATGATCAATTAATACATGATGTTGCTCTTCAAAATTTAGATGTTTTATTTGCTTTAGACAGGGCGGGTCTTGTTGGCCTTGATGGTGCTACTCACCAAGGGGCCTTTGATCTATCTTACTTAAGATGCATACCTAATTTAGTAATCATGGCCCCTTCAGATGAAGATTTAGCGTGGAAAATGCTAAATACAGGGTATGAAATTAATGGTCCTGCTGCAGTTCGATACCCTAGAGGCGTTGGTTTAGGTAAAGAATATGAAAAAACAGAAGAAGTTCTAAACATAGGGCAAAGCAAAACCATAATTGAGTCAGAAAACTATGATGTGGTTATTCTTTCATTTGGTAGTTTGTTGAAATCTGCCTTACAAGCCAGCAAAGAATTAGGTGCCAAGGTTGTGGATATGAGGTTTGTAAAACCTCTAGACGAGAAGATTATTGAAGAGGTATCTTCAAAATTTAAACTGATTGTTACTCTTGAAGATAATGTAATAGCTGGAGGGGCTGGATCAGCGGTAAATGAAAAGTTAAATGAACTTAATTCCAAATCTTCTGTATTAAATCTAGGATTACCAGACGAATTTGTGGAGCATGGAGATCAAGAGCAACAAAAAATTCTAACTGGACTTGATGCAGAAGGTGTTATTAATTCTATTAAAGAAAAATTTAAAAATATTTAATCTATTTTTTAAAAAGATGCCCCATCTTATCGGCCTTCACGTCTAAGTATTCCTTATTATGCTCAGTAGGGCTGGATTCAATTGAAACTCTTTGACTAACCTTTATTCCTGCTTCCTCTATTCCATTTACTTTAGAAGGGTTATTTGTCATCAATTTAACTGAAGAAACACCCATTTGAGACAAGATTTCTCCGCAAATAGAATAATTCCTTTCATCAGCTTCAAATCCTAGTTTCTCGTTTGCTTCGACAGTATTCAATCCGCTGTCTTGAAGTTCATAAGCTTTTATCTTATTCCCTAACCCAATTCCTCTGCCTTCTTGGGCCATGTAAACAATAAGACCATTACCTTCAGAGGCTATTTCTTTAAGTGCCATTTCTAATTGAGACCCGCAATCACATCTAAGACTAAATAAAGCATCACCAGTTAAACACTGCGAATGAATTCGCATTAGAGGCTCTCCTGATAGATCTCCTAAAGAAATAGCAAGATGCTCTTCTCCATTACTATCATCCTGGAAGGCTGTAACTGAAAATTCAGCCCATGGTGTTGGTAATTTAGCTTTAGCTAAAGATTTAATAGTCAAAGATTCTCCTTAATTTTCTGCATTTTACTTCATTAAAAGAAAATATTTCAGGATATCAACAAGAAAGATAATGAAATAAAAATCGCAGCAAAAAATCCAGCTAAAACATCATCAACCATTACATAAAAAGCACCTGATTTATTATCGTATGTTTTAATAATCCAAGGTTTCCAAATATCAAAAACTCTAAAAAGAATAAATGCTGCAATTAGCCAAGCTAGTTCCATATTAAACAATGATAAGGGTATACAGGCTACCCACATTCCTACAAACTCATCCCATACAAAACTCTTCGGATCTTCTTCATCTGCTGTTTGAGAGTAAACAAAGATCCCAATAAAAAAAGAAACGGCTATAAAAAGGAAGAATAAAGCCACTCCAAAAAAATTGGTAATGCTATCCGATATAAAAAAATAAAAAATCGCAGCAGCCAAGGCACTGCCTACTGTACCTGGCGCAAAGGGAGATAGTCCTGAACCAAAGCCTAAAGCTATGATTGATAGTAATCTCTTTAAATACATAAACTAGAAATGTTTATAGCCAGATTCAACTGGAACTTCTTTACCTTCGCTATCAAAGACCTCTACAATCTTCGAATTATTAGTTTTACCTATAACAGTAATCTTAATCCCTAATTCTTCTGAAATTTCTTCTATAACAGACTCATTCTTAGGGCTAGAGGTAAAACAAATCTCATAATCATCACCTGAATTAATTTCTGCAAGAGAAGGAATGTCATTAAAAGATATTGGAACATTTTCTAATTCAACTTTAGCCCCTACTCCGCTAGCTTCACATATATGTTTCAGGTCTTGTAAAAGACCGTCAGAAATATCTATCGCAGCGCTAGCAATGCCTTTAAGCCTAAGTCCTAAATCTATTCTGGCTTTTGGTTTTAAATAACTTTCAACCTGTCCGTCTGTAGCTTCTGAATTACCCGTAAGAGACTTAAGTCCTTTATGGGCCTCTCCAATTAGACCGCTGACATAAATATTTTCATTAGGTTTAGCATTAGATCTAAGTATTGATTGGCCTGTATCACAGTACCCATTTACTTGAACCGTTATAGACAACTTTCCTTTGGTAGTGTCGCCGCCTATTAATGGAATCCTATAATCATCTGACAATCTTCTTAACCCATCTGAAAATTTCTTTAACCAAATTTCATCAAATTCTGGAAAGGTCAAAGCTACCGAATACCATGCAGGAGAGGCTCCGCAAGCCGCTAGATCACTCAAAGCAACTACTACAGATCTATAAGCAATGTCTTCCGGACTCATTGAATCCAAAAAATGAATGTTTTCTATGGAAGTGTCCACAGAAACTACAGATTCTTTACCAGAAGGAAGGGATATGATTGAAGAATCATCTCCAACAGAAATCCTAACGTCTTGCTCAGCTAAATAAGCTGAGCCGACGTCAGAAAAATAGGTTTGTATTAAAGCATGTTCGTCCAAGGTGTTAACTCCCTTAGACAAATTTACATTATTCAGGGATAGACTCAAATAAGCCTGTAGCTCCCATGCCGCCGCCAACGCACATAGTTACTATGCCGTATTTGCCGCCAGTACGTCTAAGTTCTCTTGTGAGATGTCCAACCTGTCTTGAACCAGTCATGCCAAATGGGTGTCCGATAGCTATAGAACCACCATTTACATTTAGTTTCTCGGTAGGTAAGTTCAACTTATCTCTGATATAAACTACCTGAGAAGCAAAAGCTTCGTTAAGTTCCCAAAGGTCTATGTCTTCAACTTTTAAACCTGCTGATTCGAGTAGCTTAGGTATAGAGAAAACTGGACCAATACCCATTTCATCAGGTTGACAACCAACTGTTGTAAACCCTCTGAAATAAGCAATAGGTTTAAGACCAAGCTCATTAGCTTTCTCTTCGCTCATAATTAAAGTTACGGAAGCGCCATCAGATAATTGAGAAGAATTTCCTGCAGTTACGGAACCGCCCTCTGGATTGAATACTGGATTCAAGCTAGAGAGTCCTTCTAAAGTAGTTTCAGGTCTGTTGCAATCATCTTTATCAACTGTCACATCAACTTCTTTCTCTGCTCCAGTCTCTTTATTCTTTAGGATCATTTTGGTGTCCATAGGAATAATCTCATCATCATAAAGTCCAGCATCTTGCGCAGCAGCGCATCTTTGCTGACTAGAAAGAGCATACTCATCTTGAGCTTCTCTTGAAACCTCATAACGATCTGCAACAGCTTCAGCAGTTGTTCCCATTGCGTGGTAAATACCTGGGGCTTCTTCAGCCAACTTATCATTAACATACATATGCATGTTAGTGTGGCCTTGAGAGGTACTAATAGACTCAACACCTCCAGCAATGATGCAATCGTAGAATCCGCTTTGGATCTGAGTGGCAGCCATGGCTATTGAATTCAAACCTGAAGAGCAGTAACGATTTATGGTTACGCCGCCAGTTTCTATAGGAAGATTAGACAAAACGGCAACATTTCTAGCTATGTTATGTCCTTGAGCTCCCTCTGGATTTCCACAACCTAAGATAATGTCTTCAACCATAGAAGCATCAACTCCAGGGTTTCTTTCTAAAAGTGCATTAACAATATGAGCTGTCATATTATCTGCACGAGTGTTATTAAAGCCTCCGCGAAAGGATTTCGCTAGACCGGTTCTAACACTATCAACTATTACTGCATTACGCATATATTCTCCTTTTTTATAAAATTCGGGCGTCAAATGTTAGGTTACTGTAACTTATTAAGCAAGCTAAATTAGGCTTAAAAACCTATGTATTTGCATCAATATTCTTATTCTTGAATATACCAAATAGGTGAAGACCATGCCCTTTCTTGGATTGTTATGGGTATATCTGATCTTGGTGTCTCGTCTCCCCTTACGGCATCCCAAGTAGACCATCTACAAGTAGGGTTTTCTAGGACCCTTGAATAATAAAAAGCATCTTGATTTTGTTTAAATTCAGGATCTTGCCAAAAGGTTTTTATCTCGGAGTCACCTTTGTCAGGACTTATTGAACAATTATCTACATTAACCGAAGCGCCGTTGTCAGAACATCTATGGGTAATAGAATCAACACTCTGTCCATCAGAACAAGCTACATCAAAAACTTTTTCTCTGTGTTCTCCTTCTTCGAGCCATCCTTTGATTATTTGAACTCTTTGTAATGGTGCTCCAAGAGGATCAGAAATAGCCCAAACAAGAAATCTTGGACTTTTATCTTCTTCTTGATTAATTGTTCCTCCCATAGGAGTGTTTTTAGTATAAGCATCTTGTATAAGAGTAAGGTCGCCTAACTTTGAACCCTCTAAATTGTAACCAGCAAAAAAACGTACTTTTATTCTTGGTCCGCTGGTGCCAAACGTTTCCTTTCGTCGGAACGCATCGTAAATTGACTCTCGAGTGTTTTCCTCAGCCCATACTCCTGCAAGCCCAGAAGAACCAAACCTTATAAGACGCGTACTCACACCAAGATAATTATTTCCATCAATCTCAATAATGGCTTCTGGTCGCAGTAGCTTTGTAAAGAATCCATAAAACCCTTCATAAGGAACTGAACCTCTCAGATACGGCTCGCCATCTAACAGCCCTATCTTAGAGAAATGGGTCTCTTCAGTATAAGAACCGCCCGACACATGAGTATCACTAGATCCTATAACGCCAAATTTAAAAGGATTGGAGATACCTTGTTCAGAGAGAGTTAATCCTCTTAAGTAAGCATCTCTTACGTAACTTCCTTTCAAATTATTAATGTTATTTTCTTGTGGCATATTAGTTTTTGATTCAAAAGCTGCCCATTCATCGTTTTTGGATAGGAAAGGATGAGTTTCGGAGGTTCCTTTGGCTTGTGTTATTTCAACCAAAGGCTCGTTGCGAAGTCTTCGGTTTACATAGGCCTCATCGATTGGCCCACCGTTATAGTCACTCATCGAGAATGCTGCTCCCCCTGAGATATTGGAGTTATGGGGAATAGCTAAACTTTCTACTCCATCATCTCTAAGCCCATCCATCCAATGCCATAATTTTTCTGGATCTCGGCTATCTATCGTTGAAAAAAGCCTTACCGGTAAGTTTTTTGTATCTTTGAAAATGACGTTTCTATGAAGGTACTTATCATAGAGTTCTATCCTTGATGTGAATTCGTAACCAGCAAAAGTTGTAAATATTCCTGGCTTGTAAGCATCATCTGCAGCTTTTATAGTTTTTTGCCACACAGTGTTGCCAACTGTCTCTACCAGTTCTCTATCTACAGTTCCGTCCTCTAGACCTTCTTGCATAGCACCACCAAAACCTCTAAAAAGTCCTGATCTTTTTAAGATCGAAAAAATGCTATTGCTTACATTCTCATTTAAGTTGTGTACGGGTTTAGTGAAATCATATTTTGAGAACTCCGAGCTTGTATCTGCAGCCTCTTTAATGATTCCTAAGAATACGGCATGGTCAGTGACTGCATAAAAATCTAATGGCTTTTTGAGTTGTATTTCATAACCAGTTGGATGAGGGATAGCCTCGCCTTTAGCAAATCTATATGCATCAGAAGGTGAGGTTATTGTTCCAAAAGTATAAGCATCAAATGAATTAGAAGTGTGTACGTGTAAATCTCCAAAATAAGCATTTTTATCCGGATTGGGTTCGGGTCTAGGTTGGATATAATTATCTTGCTCTTCGAGCTCAACAAGTTTTGAATTCTCATTAGTTTCGGAACAAGCATTGATTAATATTATGAGAGAGATAACTATAAAATTTTGTTTCTTCATTTTACTAACCTAAGCGTTTATTAATTTCTTCTTTAAGAAGCCACATTCTGTCTTGACCCCAAACATAAAAGGGATTGCTTCCATCTGAATCTGTGATTTTAAAACTAGGCACTCCCCAACAATTTCCATCATACATGTCTTTCAAATTGTCATCTAAAACCTTTTTCCAATGCTTAGTATTAAGATCTTTACTAATGGTAGGCCAATCTAAACCAAGCTGACTGACTAAAGATTCAAGATAATCATCTTCACCAATATTGATACCGTCATAGAAAGAAGCTTTTAATAATTCATCTATATATTCAAAGCCTTTTCCGGCCTCATCAATTATTGGGAATAAGGAATAAGCTTTCCTGGCTGGTTTACCTATCGGTGAATAAATTGAACCCATAGGATAACCATGCTTTCTTGCTTCTCTTGCTGCATCAGAAATAATGTATTTACCTTTAAAATCAGGAATAGTCATATTTCGCATCAGCATTGGTAGAACTGGCTTTGTAATTAAATTTATTGGATAGTCATCTCTTATTTCTCTAACTCTTTTAGCGCAAGCATAGGTATAAGGGCTATTGAGAGACGGGTAATAACATAGGTTTACTTTTTTTTCAGAATTTAATTTTGAAGGGGCCTTTAGATTGGGCGAGCAAATAGAATCATTTGTGTTATCAGTTTTTACTCCTAAATCAATAAGTCTATCTTCTAGATGATGCAAACGGTCAACGCCCCAATACAGTTCTTTTTCATAATAAAAGGCCGACCCAAAATAGTATCCTTTTTCATTTCTAATTTCGTTACCTGCTTCTAATTTCTCGATTACTTCAGATACAGTAGATGTGTAATGGGTACTTAACGCATCAAGAGATTCTTGATCTCCAGCCCATAAGGCTGAACTAACTTTTTTAGCTACTTCACTAAAATTATCATCCTCTACAGCCACTAATATTGAATTAGACTGGTCTATTAATTCTTTGCTTGGGTAAGATTTTGCAGATAGCTCTACATCATAAAAAGGAGCAATACGTTTTGCATCTTCTAGGCAATAAATATTATATAAAGAGGGCTCATGAACTGCTTCTGCGTTTTCTTCTCCAACTAGAACTGGTTTGAGAACTACATTGAAAGTAGATTTTATCTTATCAATATAATGAACCGTAAGATGAGAATAAGGGTCATCTACTTTATGAAAATACAAAACTTCATGAGGTCTATTTTCTTTTTCCCTTTTTGCTTCTGCACTAGTCCTGATATTTTTGTGGATTTCATAGCTTGAAAAAGTGTTCATGCCACGATTCCTTAATTTAGCGCTTATAGTGCGCTTAATCATGAAATTTCTAAACGCTTTAAGCATAAATACTATTTAATATCACTCGCATCATGTCGCTCAGGAACTTGTGTTTCTTTAGGTCCCCAAGCTTGGTTCACTCTTGAACCTCTTTTATAAGCTGGTCTTTCTACTATCTCATTAGCCCAACGATTTACATTTTTATAAGAAGCAACATCTAAGAATTCTGCTGCCTCATAAACATTTCGAAGTACTAAACTGCCATACCAGGAATGAACTGCTATATCCGAAATATTGTAAGTATCTCCGCACAAATATTTTCTTGATGAAAGGTTTTGATCCAGAACGTCAAGTTGACGTTTAACTTCCATAGTAAATCTATTAATAGCGTATTCAAATTTTTCTGGTGCATAGGCATAAAAATGACCAAAGCCACCGCCTAAATACGGTGCACTACCCATTTGCCAAAAAAGCCATGACATACATTCTGCTCTAGCTGAAGGCTCTTCAGGTAAAAGTTCTCCAAACTTTTCTGCTAGATAAACCATGATTGCACCCGACTCGAATACACGGGTATGAGGATCAGTGCTTACATCGAGTAAAGCAGGAATCTTGGAATTTGGATTTACTTCAACGAAACCGCTACTGAACTGATCGCCTTCACCAATATTAATTAAAAAGGCATCGTATTCTGCTCCTTCGTGACCTAAGGCTAACAACTCCTCTAACAATACAGTTACCTTAACTCCATTAGGGGTGCCCAGTGAATAAAGTTGAAGCGGGTGCTTGCCAACTGGCAACTCTTTTTCATGAGTTGCGCCAGCAATTGGTCTATTTATATTTGTGAATTTTCCTCCACTTTGGTTTTCCCATGTCCAAACTTTTGGCGGGACATAATCTTTAGAATCGCTCATTAAAATCTCCTGTAATTAATAATCTAATTTTAAAGCCCTAAAACAGCCTTGGCCATAATATTTCTTTGAATCTCATTACTTCCACCATAAATAGTGGTGGCTCTTAGATTCTGATACCTTCCTGCAATAGATCGAAAAGACTCATCTCCAATAGCAGTCTCATTAGAGCCTAAGCTAGTATCTTGAAAAGGAATTCCATAATAACCTATAACTTCTAGCGTAATTTCAGATATTTCTTGTTCTAGATCAGTGACCAATGTTTTCATCATGGATGATTCAGGACCAGGGCTATCACCACCCTTTAAAGAGCTTAAGATTCTTAAAGCAGTGTACTGAATAGACAGAGCTTTAATTTCAAGCTCTGTAACTTTAGTTGAATACAGATCAATAAAACTAGCGTCATTATGTGTAGTAGAAATTTTATTCATTAATTTTCTAATAAATTGAATGTCCGATAAGCTCTTAGAGCCTCCCACACCCCCACTTCTTTCAAACTCTAATAAATACTTTGCTACTGACCAGCCTTCATTTTCTTTTCCAATTCTGTCCTTTACTTCGGCAATGGCATCTGTAAAAACTACCTGATTAAAATCGTGATCCTCTGCCATAGTTAATATTGGCTCTACTTTAACTCCAGGTTGGTTCATATCCAGCATTAAAAAAGTGATTCCTTCTTGTTTCTTACCGGAATTATCAGTTCTGACTAGGCAAAATATCTTATTGGCAAGGTGAGCATGAGTGGTCCATATTTTAGTCCCATTAATTATATATTTATCCCCTTCTCTAATTGCCCTGCACTGTAAACTGGCCAAATCTGACCCTGCTCCAGGTTCGCTATAACCCTGGCACCAATAATCTTCTCCACTTATGATTCTGGGAATATAGTAATCTTTCTGTTCTTGGGTGCCTTTGCCTAACAATAAGGGCCCTATCATTGCTAAACCCATTGGTATTAAGTTAGGAGCTCCTGCCTTAGCGCACTCTGAAGAGAAAATATATTTTTGTGTATGAGTCCAGTTAGTGCCCCCATATTCTTTTGGCCAAGAAGGAACTAGCCATCCCTTTTTTGCTAACTTAGATTGCCACTTCATGGCAATATCTTTCTCAGTAAAAACTGCAGAAGTGGATTTTGCAGCTGAAACTAGATCATCGGTTAGCTCTTTGTCTAAAAATGCTTGTACTTCTTTCCGAAATAAAATTTCTTCCTCCGAAAAATTTAGATTCATGCTAACTTACATTGACTACCCTAGTTCCTATATTTCCGCCCGCCAAAAGATCAACAAACCCTTTTGGAGCTTGCTCTAAACCATCCAACTCATCAGTAAGAATCTTTAATTGGCTGTCATTTATCCATTCTATTAACTCGTTGGTAGCTTGGTCATATCTATCAGCAAAATCGAAAACCAGAAAACCTTGCATGCGTATACTTTTATTAACGAGTAATCCTGGAATTCCTTTTGGTCCTGGCTCAGGGGTGCTTGTATCGTATTGAGAAACAACACCACAACAAGCGATACGCCCTCCAGAATTTAATCTGAACAAGGCGGAACCCAGTATCATTCCGCCAGTGTTATCAAAATAAACATCAACTCCATTAGGCGTCGCATCTTTAAGACTTTGCCTATAATTTGGGTCCTTGTAATTTACAGCAGCATCGAATCCTAATTCGTTGATTAAGGTATTACACTTTTCATCGCTCCCACATACTCCAACCACTTTGCAACCTTTGATTTTAGCTATTTGCCCTACCATGTGACCCACAGAACCTGCGGCAGCCGAAATCATGACAGTTTCTCCTGCTTTGGGCTGTCCGATTTCAAGTAAACCAAAATACGCAGTTAATCCATTTATACCCAAAGGCCCTAGATATAAGGAAGGGTCTACATCTTCCCTAATTAATGTTAAAGCTTCAGGTTTCTGAACAGAATAAGCTTGCCAACCAGTCATAGTTAGGACCTTAGCTCCCACAGGAAAGGCTTCGTTGTTACTTTCTATAATCTCCCCCACCCCAGTGCTGTTCATTACAATTCCTGTTTTTGGTGCGCCTGCGTAGCTTGCACTGCCTTGCAGTCCTGCTCTAGTTCCAGCTGTTATAGCAAATGAAATTGTTTTAACTAAAACTTCATCAGAGCTAGCTTTAGGTAAATCTGACTCTACTATTTTGTAGTTACTCTCTTCCAGCTTACCTACAGGAAGGCTATTTATTATGACTTGTTTATTTTGCATACATTAAAACTATATTATTTTCTTTACTATTGAAACTCTTATTTAGAGGAGCACCCTTTCAAAGGTTTGTATTTTTAATTCAATAGCTTCTTCAACTGAAAGCATTTGATTTTCTCTCAGCTCTATCCAATATCCTGTTGAGTGAATTGAGGTCAAGAAAATTTGAATCAAATCCTCTAGCTCGCTAAGTTCAGGAAGCCACCTATACAGTAGAAGCTTTATATTTCTTTGACTTCCTTCATAATTATTCTGAAGAGTTTTATATTTCCACTTATTTGCCAAGGTTGCTCTTATAAACTGTAAATGACCTTCATAAGCCTTTGCCTCAAGCTCTATAAGATCTCTTATTCTGGATTTAAGATTACCTTTAGGAGTGGTGGTCATCAATCCTTGATCGTTAAAATCTTTAACTTTCTTATCCATTAACAAAAAGAGTGTCTCCTTGTCTTGGATCTGTCTAAATACAGTTCGAATGCCCATTCCTGCTTCATCTGCTACTTGTTGGGCTGTTGGGTCAAGTATCCCCTTATTAATGAGTTTCATCATGGCATCGACAATTAAGGCCTTACTTTCAAGGCTTCTAAGTCGTCTTCCATCTTCCTTTAGGTTACGTTGTATCTTAGTATTTTGCATTAGACAAAGATAAACTATCGTCATAATATATGTCAATTAAATTGGAGAGTCTTATGGAAGTAAAAAATGCGGTCATGCCGAACGAAGATCAAATAAAAGAGTTCAGTGAGCAAGGAGAAGATAAGCCTATTTACATGGTAAATCTTCTGAAGTTTAAAGAAAAAGCAAACTACCCTGACAAAAGAGAAACGGATCTAACTGGCGAAGAAGCCTATGCTATTTATGCGGAAGAAGTTGCGGGAGTTGCGGGACATCTTGAAAAGGTTGGTGGAAAACCTTTATTTGGAGGAGAAGTTGAAAGACTAATGCTAGGTGAAGTTGAAGATCTTTGGGACAAAGTAGCCATAGCTATGTACCCTTCAAGAAAAGCAATGTTTCAGATGCTTAATGACCCCGATTACATAGTAAGTGCTCAACACAGAGTTGCGGGACTTGAGGGTCAGCTCAATATCGAAACTTCTTTAACGTCTTCTGATTGAAATGCTAACAAAAGACCGAGTAACACTCATAGGGGCACCTCCATCGCCCTATACAAGAAAAATGATAGCTCTTTTGCGCTACCGACATATTCCCTATGAAATAATTTGGGGTAATCCTGGTGATTTATTGGATGGTGAGGGTGCTTTTGCAGATCTAGGGATAGAGCCTCCTAAACCCGTTCTCCTTCCTACATTCATCATGAGAGATGATAGAGGTGAGTTTCAAACAGTTACTGACTCAACGCCTATTATCAGGAGGCTTGAAAATGAGTTTGAAGAAAGAAGCGTTATCCCTGATGATCCTGCATTATGTTTTCTGAACTATCTTCTTGAAGATTTTGGGGATGAGTGGGTCACTAAGTATATGTTCCATTACAGATGGCACTTTGACGAAGATGCTGATAATGCGTCCTCAATCCTGCCATTGAACAATAAAGTTGACTTGGCAGATGATATTTGGAAACTATTTAAAGACGGTATAGGTTCGAGACAAATTGAGAGACTTTGGGTTGTAGGCTCAAACGACACTACTGCTCCTATTATTGAAGAGAGTTACAAACGCTTCCTTAAAATCATGGAAAGTCATCTTAGTAATTTACCGTTCCTCTTTGGGCACAGGCCAAGTTCCGCTGACTTTGCAATTTATGGTCAACTCACTCAGTTAATTGGTTTAGATCCGACTTCTAGAACAATCGCCCATGAAGTATCCCTCAGAACAGTGGCATGGATAAATAGCATGGAAGACCTTTCAGGCGTAAATCCTGATAAGAGTCCATGGGAGACTTTGGAGTCTTTACCCGAAAGTGTTAAGTCTCTCTTAAAAGAGATAGGCCATGTATATGTGCCTGCCCTGTTAGCCAATAGTAAAGCCTTAGAAAATGGTGAAGAAACTTGGGAAGCTGAAATTGATGGATCCACATGGACTCAAAAGACTTTCAATTATCAAGGTAAATGCCTTCAATGGATCAACCAAGAGTTTTACAGCCTAACGGATCTTGATCAAAAAAGAATACTGGATCTCTTTAAAGGCACGGGTTGTGAGAAATTACTGATGAAAGAGAAATAACTATGAAAATATTAAGAACACCAGATGAAAGGTTTGAGGGAATAACTGATTTCCCCTATGAGCCTTGTTATACAAATATCAAAACTAAAGATGGAAGTGAATTACGAATACACCATATAGATGAGGGACCAAGAGATGGGCCTATATTATTGGCAATGCACGGCCAGCCAGTGTGGTGCTACCTCTACTCGAAAATGATACCTTTTCTAACTTCAGCAGGAATAAGAGTTATTGCTCCAGATTTACCTGGTTATGGAAAATCAGATAAGCCAGCTTCCAGAGATGATTACAGTTACCAAAATCAAGTCGATTGGATGGTGGATTGGCTAAATGCTAATGACTTTCGTGATATAACTTTCTTTGGTCAAGATTGGGGTGGGTTAATTGGATTAAGAGTAGTTGCAAAGGAACCCGACAGGTTTTCTAAAGTTTCAATGGGTAATACTGGGCTACCTTATAGTCCTGAAGTACCTGAAGAGGTCATTGAAGAAATAAAGGCTTTTAGAGAAAGTAATATAAAACTGCACCCTTTATCTATGGCTAAACAAGTAGGAGAAATGGATAGTGGTAAAACACACCCTGGATTGAAATTTATGTACTGGCAGAAATTTTGTTGGGACACAGAGGATCTTCCTATAGGTTTCATTCAATCTATGCAAATGGATAAAAGGTCACTAGTCTCATTAGTTTTAAATTACATTTTTATCTTATTAGGAAAATATAGTGCTTCTCCCTTTAAATCGTATATAGCAAAAGCCTATGAAGCACCTTTTCCAGATCCAAGTTACAAAATGGGTCCTAGAGCAATGCCAAGTCATGTACCTATAGTTCCCGATCAATCTCTTGAAGAACAAAGGAAAGCAAGAAAGTTCTTCGGAAAATGGGACAAACCTTTTCTAAGTGTCTTTGCAGGGGACGATCCTGTAACCAATGGTATTGAGGAAGATGTTTTGGAAATGTGCCCTAATGCTAGAAGTGCACCTCAAATTGGAGGCGGTCATTTTTATCAATGGACAAGACCGAAAGAATTGTCAGAGTTATTAACCAATTTTATTAAGGAAAATTAATGAATAGAGTAACGGAGCATACGGGTTCTAAATATCCAATAATTCAAGCTCCTATGGGGTGGATTGCTAGAAGTCAATTAGCGTCTGCTGTTTGTAATGCAGGTGGCTTTGGAGTAATTGAAACCTCTTCTGGTGAAGTAGATAACTGCAAAGCTGAAATAGAAAAGATGTCTGAATTAACTGATCAGCCTTTTGGAGTTAATTTACCCTTACTCTTCTTAAGAGATGAAAGTATGGTGGAATTTTGCGTTCAACATGGGGTTAAGTTCGTAACCACTTCCGCAGGCGACCCTTCGAAATATATTGATATCCTGAAATATGCAGGAATAACTGTTTATCACGCAGTGCCTAGCGTGGAAGGTGCGATCAAAGCAGCCAATTGCGGAGTAGATGGGCTCGTTGTGGAAGGCACGGAAGGTGGTGGTTTTAAAAGCCCAGAAGAAGTAGGTCTCTTTGTGTTAATCCAAGCCATTAGAAAACAAATTGATTTACCGATTATTGCAGCTGGTGGAATTGCTGATGGCGCTGGAATGGCAGCTGCTTTTGCCGTGGGCGCTGAAGGAATACAAATGGGGACTAGATTTGTTTCCAGCAAAGAGAGTCCAGTACACGACAACTTTAAGAATTATATTTTTGATTCTTCTCTTAATGGCACCTGGATTCTAAATAAAACTTCCAAACCCGTAATAAGAGCTCTTAGAACAGATTTCACTAAAAAGATCTTAGAAGCTGGGGAAATGGATATGTCCGCCATGGGTAAAATACAAGATCTTTACTTCGGTGGTGACATGAATGCTGCGCCTGCACTTTCAGGACAATCAGTCGGTTTAATAGATGGCGTAAAATCTGCTGAAGAAATAATACAAGACACAATAAAAGAGTTTAACGATGCATGTTCTAAGCTTGGCGAACTCAGACTGTAAGCATGTTCAATTTTAACTTACTGCCTTCCCCTGCCGATAATATATATAGAGGTAATAAAGTTGCCTTATGGTTCTTTATTGCTTTCGTTTGCTTGATGACTTGGAGATCAATTATCCATATGTTCTTTGAAGAATATGGAGCGCATGATCTTGCCACTATAATAAAATTAACGGGTGATCCAGATCCCATGCCACTCATGTACATGTTCTTTTCTTTGTGGGGATTTGCTCAGCTTATTTTCTGTGGACTCTGTTGGATCGTAATCTTTAGATACAAATCACTGGTATCCTTAATGTATGTATTTTGGTTAATTGAATGGAGTGGGAGGCTGTTTTTATACCCATTAATAGAAAGGAATCCTTTAGCTACAGGAATCTATACAACTGGGAATACCCCTGGGGTGGAAGGTGCTCCCTATGCTACTCTTTTATTAGTCATCTTTCTTTTACTCTCCTTAAGAGAAAAGTCTTAGGAATAAATCATGAAACAATTACAAACTTTAAAAAACGATCTCAATCAATCAAGGGTTGTCTCAGAGCAACTTGGAGAAGATATTCAAGATGGTGAAGTTCTTCTTCAAATTGAGAAATTTTCTTTTACCTCTAATAATATAACTTACGGAGCAGCTGGAGACACTATAGGTTACTGGCAGTTCTTCCCTGCTACAGAAAATTCTGATAATTCATGGGGATGTATTCCAGTATGGGGCTTTGCAGAAGTGGCCGTGTCAAAGAATGATGAAATAGAAAATGGAGAAAGGGTTTTTGGTTATTTCCCTCCGGCTAACTCTTTAATTGTTAAGCCTATAAAAGTTTCTTCTCAATCTTTTAGTGACGGCAAAGAACACCGACAAGAACTGCCTCCTGTCTACAACAACTACATAAGACTTAATGCTGAAAAAAATTACGACGTATCCATGGATGATATAAGGGCCTTACTTTTCCCTCTTCATATAACTGCCTTTTGTTTATGTGATGCATTAGAAGAACAATCTTACGAAGGGGCATCTCAAATCATAATTGTAAGTGCTTCAAGCAAGACGGCAATTGGTCTAGCTCAAGGGCTAACAGAAGCGGATGGCACACCAAAAATAGTTGGCTTAACATCAACGGATAATGCTCAGTTTGTCGAGAGTTTAGGCTGTTATGACGTAGTTATATCCTATGATGATTTAGGTAACATAAGTAATGATTCATCTGTAATGGTAGACATGTCAGGCAACCAATCAGTTCTGTCTTCAGTTCAAGATTCTCTAGGAGAAAATATGCTGAAATGCCTAACAGTTGGAATGACTCATTGGGACAAAGCAGGAACTGCAGAAGAGGCTCTCGCAAAAGCGGAATTGGATCAAAGGACTGAATTCTTTTTTGCTCCTGCGCATATACAAAAAAGAAATAATGATTGGGGCCAAGAAATCTATAACCAAAAAACTACCGCTTTCATGGATGCAAGGGCGAAAGAAAGCCTTGAGTGGATGACAATAAAAGAAATCTCAGGTTTAGATCAGTTTGAACCGATCTATAAAGAAGTTGTTAGTGGAAACATAAATCCTAATGAAGGCATTATCGTCAATCTAAAAAATGGTTAAAAAGTTATCTTACTTTTCACTAATACTTGTATTTTCTGGATTCTTAATTTGGGAATATAAGGTAAATGTGCTCGTATGGACATTGCCTAAAATTATGAACTTCGTAAATCCAATTCAGGAGAATATACCCACGAATTGGACTGAAGGACCCTTAGATAGTTCTGATAAAAACGATTCTAGACCAAATATTATTTTAATTTTGGCTGATGATATGGGTTACAACGATATATCTTTGCATAATGGCGGTGCCGCAGATGGTTCTCTCCAGACTCCTCATATTGATTCATTGGCAAAGAATGGTATTTGGTTTTCAAGAGGCTATGCCGCTAATGCTACTTGTGCCCCATCTAGAGCTTCAATAATGACTGGAAGATACCCAACGAGATTTGGCTTTGAATTTACTCCTGTTCCTGATGCTGGAAGGATGATTCTAACTTGGCTTGCGGAAGAGGATGACTCAGAGTTAAAAACAAGAATTGATAAAGAATTAGCAATGAACCTACCTCCATTTATTGAACAGGGCATGCCTTCTGAGCAGATAACAATTGCTGAAGTTTTAAAGGGTGCAGGATATTACACAGCACATATCGGAAAATGGCATCTTGGCCATGCAGGTGGAATGGATCCTTTAAGCCAAGGATTCGTGGACTCTTTATCCTTGGGAGGTGCGTATTATTTACCGGAAGACCATCCAGAAGTAGTGAATGCAAAGTTTAAAACCGGCATCGATAGGATGGTTTGGAGTTCAGGTCAGTACTCTGCTAGGTTCAATGAAGGAGACCTTTTCGCACCAGATAAATATGTAACTGATTACTATACGGACGAAGCTCTAAAAGTAATTGAAAACAATAAAAATAGACCATTTTTCTTATATCTAAGTCATTGGGCAATTCATAACCCCCTGCAAGCTTTAAGGAGCGATGTAGAACAAATGAGTCATATGTCAGGTCACAATCTTCAAGTATATGCAGGAATGATAGCTTCTCTTGATAGAAGTGTCGGAAAAATTATTGAGAAATTAAAGGATTTAAATATCTATGGTAAAACTATGATTATTTTTACTAGCGACAATGGTGGAGCCAATTACATTGAGTTGGAAGATATCAATAAACCATTTAGAGGATGGAAAATCAGTTTCTTTGAAGGTGGAATAAGGGTTCCATTTATTGTTAGTTGGCCTGATGAGATAAGTCCAGGGTTAATCTCTGACAGTGCGGTGCATCATTTTGATATTTTTCCGACAATTGTCTCAGCTGCCAAAACGATGACCTCTAATAAAAAAGAAATAGATGGAGTTAATTTATTACCTTATATAAAAAAAGAGGATTCTGCCGAACCCCATGAAACACTTTTTTGGCGATCTGGTAATCATCAATCTGTCCTCCATAAAAAATGGAAATACATAGTTAGTAAAAAAGAAAATAAACGATGGTTATATGATACTTCTATAGACCCTTTAGAAAAAAATAACTTAATAGAAAGTAATTCCGAAGAAGCTAAAAAAATAGAGGGGCTCTTAGAACAATTTAACTCTGAACAAGAAGAACCTTTATTCCCAGCTGCTTTTGAGGCCCCAACTATGATTGATAAATACGATGGTCAAGAGTATGAAGAAGGTGATGAATATATTTACTGGTCCAATTAAATAAACATTCTATATACTAAGTTTCTAAATTTATGGAGAAGAAATGAAAACTCAAATAACTGAACTTTTTGGAATCGAACATCCTATCATTCAAGGTGGAATGCATTTTGTTGGATTCGCAGAACTGGCAGCAGCAGTATCAAATGCTGGCGGTCTTGGAATTATTACCGGACTTACGCAAGGAACACCAGAGAAACTAGAAGCAGAAATAAAAAAATGCCAAGATTTAACTGATAAACCGTTTGGAGTTAACTTAACTTTTCTCCCTTCAATGACACCACCAGATTACCCTGGTTTGATTGAGGTAATTATAAAAACTGGAGTCAAAGTAGTTGAGACAGCAGGAAGGAACCCAGCTGTCTATATGCCTGCCATGAAAGACGCTGACATAAAAGTTATCCATAAATGCACTTCGGTTAGGCATTCAATAAAAGCTCAAGACATTGGATGTGATGCCGTATCAGTAGATGGGTTTGAGTGCGGAGGTCATCCAGGTGAAGACGACATACCGAATTTTATATTATTACCGAGGGCCGCTGATGAGCTTGAAATACCGTTTGTTGCTTCAGGTGGAATGGCTGACGCTAGAAGTCTAGTTGCTGCTATGGCTTTAGGGGCTGAAGGAATGAATATGGGCACTCGTTTTATTGCTACCAAAGATGCTCCTGTGCATCAAAATGTAAAAGAAGCAATTGTAAATGCTAGCGAACTAGATACTAGACTGATCATGCGTTCATTAACTAATACCGAAAGAGTGCTTAATAATCCAGCTGTTGAAAGCTTGATGGCTAAAGAAAAGGCGTTAGGAGATGACTTAACGTTTGAAGACATTGTTGATGAAGTAGCTGGGGTTTATCCTAAAGTGATGATGGAAGGTGAGCCTGAGGCTGGAGCTTGGTCATGTGGAATGGTAGCTGGACTAGTTAACGATATACCTTCAGTAGAAGAGTTAATTAATACGATAATGACTGAGGCAGAAGAAATTATTGCTTCAAAACTTCAAAAGGCAATATAGAAAAAAATTACTTCAACGAGTCCTTAAACCACTCAGGAAGAAGGTCGATATTATTCTTCTTTGCAAATTTTGCGATCATTGGAATTGTTATAGGTGCTAAAGGTATAACTGCCATCAAGCCTAGGCTTAGGTCTTTAAGAATTTCATTAAGCTGTTGATTGGCTTTTTCGAGCTCTTCATCAGATGCTTCACCTTTTAAATAATCTGAATAGGTTTTTAGCATTGTCCTAGATGACTCAGTCTCGTCAGTAAGTTTTTCTTTTAAAAAAGCTATAATTTTTTTGACTCTTCCATCAAGCATTAAGGCAGTATACTAAGTTAATTAAGTAAGAAATAAGTTTTGAATAAAGAAGAAAGATTTATTTATATCAATAAAGAGCTAGAAAAGCTCTATCCAGAAACGCCTATTCCTCTGGATCATCACTCCACCTATACGCTTCTAGTTGCAGTTTTGTTATCTGCACAATGCACTGACGTTAGAGTGAACCAAGTTACACCAGAGTTATTTTCATTAGCTGACAATCCCTTTGATATGGCCTTAATAAAGCCTTCAAAGATTAGAAAAATTATTAGACCTTGTGGATTGTCTCCTAAAAAATCGAAAGCAATAGCAGAACTAAGCAAAATCTTATGTAATAAATATGAAGGGGAAGTGCCAGAAAGTTTCGACTCTTTAGAAGCGCTTCCAGGGGTAGGCCATAAAACAGCTTCTGTGGTAATGAGTCAGGGGTTTAACCACCCTGCTTTTCCAGTTGATACACATATACACAGATTAGCTCAGAGATGGAGGCTATCAAGAGGTAAAAATGTTAAGCAAACTGAAAAGGACTTGAAGAAAGGCTTTCCAATGGATGACTGGAATAGACTTCATTTACGAATTATTTATTACGGAAGAGAACATTGCACTGCCCGAGGTTGTGATGGAAGAGTTTGTTTTATTTGTTCCGAAATTAATAAAGGAAGGAAGTCTTCAATTATTACGAATAAGGCCTAAATTAATCCTAAGAAGTGAATTTCATTCTGTATAATTATCCGAAATATCCTTCCAAAATTTATTTAACCATTTATGTTTGATAACAATAAAACACTTAAAGATTTTGACCCAGACCTTTGGTCTTCAATAGATAAAGAAAAAACCAGACAAGAAGATCACATAGAACTAATTGCATCAGAAAATTACACCTCGAAAAGGGTTCTTGAGGCACAAGGTTCAGTGCTAACAAATAAATACGCCGAAGGTTACCCAGGAGCTAGGTATTATGGGGGTTGCGAAAACGTGGATATTGCAGAATCACTTGCTATTGAAAGAGCTAAAGAGATTTATGGGGCAGCGTATGCAAACGTTCAGCCTCATTCTGGTGCTAGTGCAAATGCAGCCGTCTATTTAGCTCTTTGTGAAGCTGGAGATTCCATACTAGGTATGAGCCTCGACCACGGCGGTCATTTAACCCATGGAGCTAAGGTTAACTTTTCTGGAAAAACTTACGAATCATTTCAATACGGACTAGATCCTTCAACTGGAGAGATAGATTACGATGAGGTAGAAAAATTAGCTAAGGCACACAATCCAAAAATGATTGTGGCAGGATTCTCAGCCTACTCAGGGATAGTGGATTGGGAAAAATTTAGAGAAGTTGCAGACGCTGTAGGAGCTTACTTATTAGTTGATATGGCTCATGTTTCTGGACTCATTGCAGCTGATGAATACCCTTCACCTATACCATTTGCAGATGTAGTAACAACCACAACCCATAAAACCTTAAGAGGTCCTAGAGGTGGATTAATTCTTGCTAAAGAAAATGAAGAAATTCATAAAAAACTTAATTCCGGTATATTTCCTGGGACTCAAGGTGGTCCGTTGATGCATGTTATAGCTGCTAAGGCTGTTTGTTTTAAGGAGGCTTTAGAACCAAGTTTTAAAGATTATCAAAAACAGGTTAAGCTAAACGCAAAAAAAATGGCAGCTACTTTTATGGAACGTGGAATTAATATTGTTTCAAATGGAACTGAAAATCACATGTTCCTTGTTGACCTTATAGAAAAAGGCCTTACGGGGAAAGATGCAGATGCTGCATTGGGTAAAGCAAATATAACAGTAAATAAAAATGCCGTACCAAATGACCCGCAATCACCCTTTGTTACCAGCGGTCTAAGGATAGGTACACCAGCATCAACAACAAGAGGATTCAAGGAAGCGGAAGTATTTGAAGTAACTTCTTGGATATGCGATATTCTAGATGATATAAACAACGAGCAAATAATTAGCGAAGTGAAGAACAAAGTCGAAGACATTTGTTCTAGATTTCCTGTCTATTCTTAGTCATGCACTGTCCTTACTGTACTTTCTCTGATACCAAAGTAATTGATTCAAGACTAATCGCTGAAGGTCAACAAATCAGAAGAAGACGAGAATGTCCTGAGTGCAGTGAAAGATTTACTACTTTTGAAACAGCTGAACTGTTAATGCCAAGAGTTATAAAACAAAAAAATAACACCAGGGAACCCTTTAATGAACAAAAACTAAGAGAAGGTCTTTATCGAGCTTTGGAAAAAAGACCTGTTGGAGAAGAAGAAATAGAAACGCTTATAGAAGATATTAAAAAAGACATAAGATCTTCTGGAGAAAGAGAAATTCCTTCGAGACTTGTAGGTGAAGCGGTTATGCAAAACCTTAGAAAAATCGACGAAGTGGCTTTTATTAGATTTGCTTCAGTTTATAGAAGGTTTGAAGATATAACTGAATTCTCTGAAGAAGTAGAAAAATTAACTAGCGACTAGTCATGAATTCCAAAAAAGAGCATATGCTAGAAGCTCTAGAATTGGCAAAGAGAGGTTCATTGACTACAAGCCCTAATCCTATGGTTGGTTGTGTCATAACACACAACAATGAGGTAATAGGAAGAGGTTGGCATGAACGCTCTGGGGAAAATCATGCTGAAATAAATGCCATTGAAGATGTGTTGAGCAATCTTGGTAATAAATCTAAAGAAGCCCTCAAAGAATCAGAATTATTTGTAAATCTAGAACCTTGCACAACGTTCGGTAAGACTCCTCCCTGTGCGGATTCCATTAGCGAGTACGGTATTAGAAAAGTTTACTTTGGTAATGAAGACAAAGCGCAGCAAGGATTCTCAAAATTACTTCCTGGAATCGAAGTAGAAAGTGGTCTCCTAGAAGAAGAAGGAAGAAAATTAAATAAAGGTTTTTTCTCTAGAATTGAAAAAGGAAGACCTTATATAAGTTGCAAAGTTGCTAGTGCTTTAGATGGAGGTATAGCACTTCCTTCAGGAGAAAGTAAATGGATAACTTCATCTGATTCGAGGAAGGATGTTCATAAAATAAGAGCTTATTCAGATGCTATTCTTACTGGTACAGGAACTATCCAAAAGGATAACCCGCAATTAACTTCAAGGGATTCTGGATTAGATGAAGGTTCATATAAACAACCTCTAAGAGTTGTTGTAGATAGAAATAATGTTTTAACGGGGAAAGAAAATATTTTTTCTTCAGGAACTCAAACAATTCTCTTCATCAACCAAGAAAGCCAGCTGAAAGATAAAGAAAATGTAGAGATTGCAAAGCTTAACGCAACTCCTAATTTACCCCTTGAAGAAGTGGTCAGATATTTAGCAGAAGAAAAACTCATTAATAATCTAATGGTAGAGGCAGGATCGGGACTTATTAATTCATTGTTGTTAGAGAGATTGGTCGATGAGCTCATTCTGTATAGAGGCCCTAAGTTATTAGGGGAGAACAGGCAATCCTTTGTTAATTTAGATGTAGCGGCAGAAAAACTAGGTACAATTGATCTTGAAATAGAAGATATTGAAGAAATAGGAGAGGATATTAAATACTCCTTACTGCCTAAATATTAAAAATGGAATTAAACAGCATACAAGAAATTATCTCTGACATTTCCGAAGGAAAAATGGTTGTCTTAATGGATGATGAAGACAGAGAGAATGAAGGAGACCTAATCTTAGCTGCTGAAAAGGTTAGCCCTGAAGCTATTAATTTTATGGCAACTCATGCGAGAGGTTTGATTTGTCTTGCTCTAGATGATGAAAGATGTAAAAGACTTGGTCTAGAACAAATGGTTAAGAATAATGGTACCGAACTAGGAACAGCTTTCACTGGATCAATAGAAGCAGCTAGCGGAGTAACCACAGGGATATCGGCTGCAGATAGATCAACAACTATACAAGCTGCAGTTAAAAAAGATGCTATTGCAAAAGACATTGTGCAGCCAGGCCACGTATTTCCTATCAAAGCTCAGAATGGAGGAGTTTTGACCAGAGCAGGTCACACTGAGGCTGGTACAGACCTAGCTTCATTAGCCGGATTTGGTCCTTCAGCTGTGATAGTAGAAATTATGAATGATGATGGCACTATGGCTAGAAGGGGTGATTTAGAAAGATTTGCTCAAAAACATGATCTTAAGATAGGAACAATTGCAGATTTAATTCACTACAGAAATACTAGCGAAAGAAGCATTAACTTAGTTGATAAAACTAAAATTGAGTCTGAAGAAGGTGAGTTTGAACTATTTGCCTATGAAGACACTATAAATGGCAATATTCACATAGCTCTCGTGAAAGGAAAAATAGATAGTGAACAAGAGATCATGGTAAGGGTGCAACAGAATAATACCTTGCAAGATGTGGTTGGGATAAATCAATTCGGAAGTAGGCTGTCTTTCTCTCAGGCAATGAAGAAAGTAAATACAGAGGGTGGTGGGGTTCTTCTTCTCTTATCTCATCAAGAAACTGCTCAAGAATTATTATCTAATGTGTCGTTTCTAAAAGGAGAGAAGAAAACTAATGAGAGTGACGGGCCCGATTCAAGGATTGTTGGAGTTGGTGCTCAGATATTAAAAGATTTAGGTGTTAAAAAAATTAGACTATTGGGTGCTTCCGCTAAATACCCGCTTACTGGTTTTGATTTAGAGATTACTGAATTTATAAATTAAAAGAATGAAAGGCTTAGACTCTAATCAAATATCTGATAAATCTAAAAAAGCGGTTTATGCAATAGCCTATACAAGCTGGAATAGTGAAATCGTTGGCACTCTTCTTGAAGAAGTAACTAAAGAACTTCTTAGAAATGGCGTCGATGAAGAGAATATCCTGACCAGAGAAGTACCAGGAGCATTTGAATTACCTTTGGCATCAAAAAAATGTGCATTAAAAGAGAATATAGACATTGTTATAGCTCTTGGAGCCATTATAAGAGGTGACACACCTCATTTTGACTATATCTCGAAAGCCTGTATCGATGGCCTAATGACAGTATCTCTTGAAACTAAGAAACCAGTAATTTGTGGTGTTTTAACAACTGACGATGAATCACAAGCAAACAAGAGGGCTGACCCAGATCAAATGAATAAAGGTTCTGAATTTGCTTTAACAGCCATGGGTATGGTTGATCCTGATTAATTATGAAGTCTAAAGAAAACACATCCCCTGTCAGATCAAGAGATAAGGTGCTTCAAAGTCTTTATGAAATAGACTTGGGAGGATCAAATGCAAAAGAAATACTTGAAGATAAAGAGATGCAAAAAAGATATCCTCATTTTAAGGATCTACTGATTGGTGTAACTGAATCCATGTCTAATTTAGACAGCTTACTGCAACAACTCATGGATAGAGACTTATTGGGGCTAGACCCTATTGAAAGAAATGCGTTAAGGCTAGCAATCTATGAAATGCTAAATTCAGATCTAGACAAACCTATCATTATCAATGAAAGCATAAGGCTTACTAAGAAATATGGTGCTGTAGATGGGCATAAATACGTTAATGCTGTTCTTGATAAGGCCCTTAAGACTGACCTGCAGCAGATTTTATAAACACAGGAGAAGACCAAGCTCTTTCTTCTGTTTCAAACAAACAATCTCCTTCTCCTTGACCTTCTACATCGCCACATAGATTAACTTTTATACATTTACCTGAATCATCTCTATCGCAATTAAGATTTGAAGCGTTAATAGCTAATGAAGGTTCTTGGATAGCCCTAACGTAATAAATAATCTCTCTATTTGCATTAGTGAAATTATTGTCTGTGAATTCTACTTCACAGCCTTCCGAAGAGGGATCGCACATAAATACTTTCCAAGGATCTTCTATTAGATTTTCTATAGGTTCTTCTGAATAAGCTTGTGGTCTGATTCTTACAACTTCTATCCTAGAAATTAGTTTTCGTTCGTCGCTTGGGTTAAAACACTCACCTTTACATAGTCTTTTTATAACTTCTTGATTAAATCCTTCTCCAACATTGCAACCAGGTAGTTGTTTTTGAGAACCAGCAGCTCTCACCCTAAATCTTGGATTAATGTTCAATTCAAATTCGCTTCCCATGGGTTTAATTTGCTTAGAGGGGTGATTAATTACATCAAACCATAAAAGTATCCTGTCTCCACTTGTTGCATACACCTCTCTATTGTTTAACGAATCCCAGATTGAGTTTCTGTCTTTAGCAGTAGAATGTGTAGCAACCAGTCCTCCTGTGTAGAGGAAAGAAGAAATCCTTTCTAGTTGAGGGGGGCCGGTCCTTGTTTTCATTAACTCTTCCAAATCAACTGATTGAGTTTTGGGAATCCCTGAGAAGCTATCTTTCCCATCAGAATTAGTTGTTAAAGGACCTGTTGATTTATATTTCGAATCACTATTAACAACTCGATCAATCTCTTTGTAACCTGATCCTGGTCTTGCTGCATGATTATCACTAGATCCTATAAAACCAAATCTATAACCCTCTGCTTCGTTGTCATCAAAGTTCCTTAAAGCAAGAGCGTACTGTATTGAAGACCCTGGTCTATAGTCAAAAGCAGGTAAAAAGCAATCAAGACACTGTCCGCTTTCTAACCATTCTTTCGAATCATATTGAGGTACTGTCAATATGCCAAAAGGATTAGACTTTACGTAATCTTCTCTAGCAGACCTAGCTCTAAAATCGCATTCACTTGTACTACCTGCAGACACCCTGCACCTCTCTCTAATTACTTCGCCAGCCTGAAAACAGTAAGGAATAAAATCAGCTGTAGGTTGAGGGCAAGAATAAGCGTTGTTATCAAGATTAAATGACCTCCAAGATCTGTATTCCTCAGTATTGCCATGGCCAGAATAAAGCTCAATTAATTTTTGATATTTCTGATCATGATTTAAGGAATCAAATTGGTTTTCCCAAGAAGCCATAGGAGGAGAAGTGTTCCCCCATGCCGTTCCATGCGGGATCACAATAGAATCTATACCCCATTCATCTAATTTACTAAATAATTCTGCTGGTTTTTCTACTCTCTCTAAACAATCTTTTGGTAGATCCCTCACATGCACATCTTTCTCGCAAGTATCTATATCTTGAATAACAATATTTCTATGTCTCCAATCAAAATAATTAGACATGTTCTTGTAATCATAAATAAGAGCCCCGTAAATATAGACAAAAGGAGTGTCTATGAAATTTAAGTAAGAACTCTCCAGTGCTCCGATAGGCCTTGCAGGGAGCTCTCCTTCAAGTGGCTTAAGTATTATGTTCTTATGTCCATAATGCTTAGAGGGATCTAAGCTAGTTTGAGTCCATTCCCATCCTAAAAAAGGCACAATTTCTTCATCATCTTTATTTTTCGAAATTACAGAACAACTTTGCAAAGACTCTATTGTGTCTTCCCATTCTCTCCTTGTTAAGAATTCGGCATGGTCGGTTACAGAGAAGAAGTCTAAATTGGCACAAAATCTGCTGAAATTACATGCATCTGCTACGGGGTGAACGCCTTCTCCTTCCAAAATTGGTAAGCTACCTAAAAACGCATCTAAGGAATAAGTTGTATGTACATGGAGATCTCCAAAGAGAATTCGTTTTTCTTGATCAAGCGATTTCGTTATCTGCGAAGAAAAGGATGGAGCACTTTGATTATCAATATTGCCTAATTCAGGTTGCTTACCGAACCAGTTAAAGAATAGGCTTATGTATAAAAATAAAAAAGGACTGATCAGTACCAAAAGACCTATAAAAGTTCTTTTCAGATAAAGGTTCATTAAAAGCTTAAGTGCCTGTTTCTAATTGAGATAAAGAATTATCTTTTAAATCCTTCGAAAGGACGAAATATTTTTCGTTATTAGTTCTTTTGCTTGAAAGAATAACCTTAAAGATGTCGCCGTCTTTTATACTTTCGGTTAATACAAAGGCATCTCCCCTTCTGACCTTATAGATATCCCTGGAATCTACAGCAGCATATTTCATAAATTCATCGGCATTAAATGAAAATTGAAGAGCGTTATTTACCCTACGGGCATCAGCTTTATATGCATAAAGTACTACAGAATGAGATCTGTTAGATTCAAAAGAATCACCTTCTTTATAAATTATCTCTTCAGCAAAAAAGGTGAGAGGTAGAATTAAAATTAAAATGTTAAAGAGTTTCATGTCACAGGGGGTATTCTCTAATAATGGTGTCTTCTCTTTTAGGTCCTGTAGAAATCATAATCACAGGAACTTTGCAAAGATCTTCAATATTTAGAATAAACTCTTTTGCCATATTATTCAATTCTTCAAAAGATTGTTTTCCTGCGGTTGGTTCTTCCCATCCCTTAAATTCTGTATAAATAGGTTCAACTCCTTCCAAAGTCAAAGTTTCTAAGATCTCTGCCTTGCTCAGATCACTGGAATAGTCAGTACAAACCTTTATGGTCTCCAAACCATCCAATACATCTATCTTGGTTATACATAAACCATCAATGCCATTTAATTGTACTGTGTGAGAAAGTAAAAACGCATCCAACCAACCACACCTTCTAGGTCTTCCTGTTGTAGCACCTACTTCCCCTCCTTTCTCTGCTAAATAAGTTCCCATGTCGTCGAATAACTCAGTTGGAAAAGGTCCTTCACCAACTCTTGTCGTGTAAGCTTTTGCTATTCCAAGAGAAAAATCTATGTTTGTTGGACTAATTCCTATTCCAGAAGCTATACCACCAACAGAAGAATTACTGGATGTTACAAAAGGATAAGTTCCTAGACTTACGTCTAATAGAGCTCCTTGTGCACCCTCAAAAAGTATTTTTTTATCTGCTTCCTGTAAATTTCTTACTTCTTGGATAACATTACCAACATAAGGTTGCAGTTTTTCTCCTTGCTTTAAATTTTTATCAAGCAATTCATTTAAATCAATTTCTTCTGAGTTAAAAGAATGTATAAAAATTGAATTGTAAAAATCTAAAACTTCTTCAAGCTTATCCTTAAGCTTATTTTCATTGTATAAATCAGCTACTCTGATAGATCGTCTTCCAACTCGATCTTCATAAGCAGTACCTATTCCCCTTCCTGTAGTGCCAATTTTGGTCAGTTTTTTTGATCCTTCTCTTAATTGATCTAACTTAATATGGTAAGGCTGTATAAGGCTGCACGCAGAACTTATAGTTAATCTATCTTCTATATTTCCTATAACCTCTTGAGCTTCTTCTATTTCTTCGAAAAGAGCATCTAAACTAACCACTACTCCTCTACCTATATAACAATGAATGTCATCATGGCAAATTGCAGAAGGCAGCAAATGAAAAACTATCTTCTTCTCATCTATTATCAGGGTGTGGCCTGCATTGTGACCCCCTTGATATCTAATAGCTGCATCGAGGTCTTTCGCTAAATGATCTACTACCTTTCCTTTTCCTTCATCGCCCCATTGCAATCCTAATAACGAGATAGTTTTAGTCATTTATTGTTCCTTAATATTTGAAACGGCAATCAAATCTAAATCAAAACCTATTGCAGGCCTGTCATCATCATCTGCCTTCCTTAGTCCATCGTATCTTCCGCCTTTTGCTAAAGCATAACCGGCTGATCCAGAATAAGCTGAAAACACTATACCGTTATGGTATTTAAATCCTTGAACTTCTCCTATATCTATATGAACCTTTATGGACTGGTCCAAATCTAATGTATTTACTATTTCAGTTAAATGCTCCAAGTACCCAATAACCTCATTGCCCAATTCTTTAAATATTTCTTTAGCTTCCTCAATAATATCTCCTGAACCATACATATCACAAAGATCCATTATCAAATTAAAATCTTTATGATCGGAAGGAATGATACTGGATATATCCGACTTAGACTTTCTTGTTAAAGCTTCTTCCAACTGAGAAAACGCTGAATCATTTAAGTCTTGAAACAAAGACATAACAGCAGCCGTGAAACCAGCATGACCCAAACTAAGCGTTATATCTTTTAGGCCTACTTCTTGAAGGCTTTTAATCATAAGGTTGATACTTTCTAGATCAGACTCAATGGAAGAGTCCCCAAATATCTCTGCTCCAACCTGGATAGTCGTCCTAGATCTAAGAACTTTGGAAGTTCGTTTTTTTACAACATCGCCTGCGTAACATAATCGGATTACGTCTTTAGAAGCTATTCGATAAGCATCTATCCTTGAAGCTTGTTCAGATATATCAGGTCTAATAGATAATTTTTTCCCAGTCAGATCGTCTAGAAAGCTAAATGCATAAGAACTTATTTCATCATGGGCTTCTCCACCGAGAGTTTCTGATAACTCCAGCAGAGGGGGAATTATAAACTCATAATTTGAAGCAACGTAAAGATCTATTAACTTTCTTCTTAACTTCTCAACTTCTAGGGCTCTAGGTGCAAGCAATTCATCAACGCCATCTGGAAGACTCCAGCGCACCTTAGAGGTCATTTATTTATTCTTAGCTTTAGAATCATCAAGATATTTAAAGAAATCACTATCTGGATTAATCAATAAAATATCTGATTTACTTTCGAAAGTTGATTGATAAGCTTTCAAACTTCTCGTGAAGTCGTAAAACTCAGGATCTTTAGAATAAGCATTAGCGTATGTCGCTGTGGCAGTGGCATCACCATTACCTTTAATTTCTTCTGCTTCTCTATAGGCATCAGCTAAGATTATCGTTTTATCTTTATCAGCTGTAGCTCTGATCTTCTCAGCAACCTCATTTCCTTGAGCTCTAAGTTCTTTAGCCAACCTTTCCCTTTCTGTTCTCATCCTATTGAATACCGACTCACTAACTTCTGGCGGTAAATCTATCTTTTTTACCCTTAAATCTATTACCTCTACACCGAGCTCATCTTTAGCAATTAGATTTAATTGGTTGGCCAGCTTGTCCATAAGTTCATCTCTTTGCCCAGATACAACTTCTTTAACGGTCCTAGTACCAAATTCATTTCTAAGACCAGCATCTACCCTCTGAATAAGCAATCTTCTTAATCTTTCTTCATCACCTCCAGTTGTGGTGAAATATTTTGCAACATCACTGACTCTCCACTTAACAAAAGAATCCACCGTAAGGGCTTTCTTCTCTGAAGTGAGGTAGCTTTGTGGCGCTGCATCCAAAGTTAAGATTCTCGCATCAAACTTTCTTATGGTATTTACTATAGGAAGCTTGAAGTGAATCCCGGGATCTACATCAAATTCAACTATTTCGCCAAACCTTAATTTGACTGCTCTCTCGGTTTCTTTGACTACATAGATAGATTGGGTTAGCAGAACAAATACTAAAAATAGAATTGGATATAAGATTAATCTTAATGTTTTCATTATCTTCTCTCCTCCTGTCTATTTCTTCTTCTTATTTCTTCTATAACTTGATTAGTTAAATCTCTTATAGAAGTTGAGCTATTAGAAGTGGAAGGGATATTCAATTCTTCTACACCTCTAGCTGATTGGGCTATCTTATCTAAAGGTAAATACAAGATATTATTGCCTCCTTCAACGTCTATCATCACTTTAGTACTATTTGACATAACAGCCTGAATTGAGTCTAGATAAAGACGATTTCTTGTTACTTCTGGAGCTTTTTGATATTCAGCTAACAAGAGATTAAATCTAGCCGCATCTCCTTCTGCTTCTGAAATTACCTGCTCTCTATATGCTTCTGCGTCTTGAAGCATTCTCTGAGCTTCACCTCTAGCTTCTGGGACTAATCCGTTTGCGTAGGTTTCAGCTTCGTTACGAGCCCTGACTTCATCTTCTCTTGCTTTAATAACATCATCAAACGCTTCTTGCACTTGATTAGGTGGAGACGAGTCTTCTATATTTACAATTAAAACCTCTAATCCAGTGCTATATCTATTGAGATAGCTTTGCAATCTTGTTCTAACTTCTTGAGCTATTAACTCACGACCAGTTGTCAAAGCATCATCCATTATAGATCCTCCAACTACATGCCTTAGAGCACTTTCAGTAGCTTGAGCAAGGCTTGCATCAGCATCTCTTATATCTAGAACGTATTTCTTAGGGTCAGCTATTTGGTACTGTACTGAAACTGTCACGTCGACAATATTCTCATCCTTAGTTAACATCAAAGCATCGTGTCTATGTGGTCTTACTCTGACCACATCCACTACCGTCCAATCATCTACTATTACAGGATTCCAGTGCAAACCCGGACCTTTTATTTCCTGGAATTTACCCAGCCTTAACACTACTGATCTTTCCGCTTGTTCAACTTGGTAAATTCCTAAAGTTACGTATACAAGGATAAGTCCCACGAAAATCCAAGTGAAATTTTTCATACTAAATCCTCCAGAAGATCCACCTTCAGAAGAAGATCCACCGCCAAAAATAGAATTTATTCTTTCTTTAGCTTTTTTAATAACCTCGTCAATCTCTGGGGGAGCTTCTCTACCCCAAGGATCTTTATTATCATTTCCATTCCAAGACATCTTTAAATTGCTTCCTTTGTTAATTGTTTAGTTAAAATTTTAAAGCCTTTGATGAGCTTTAATTTCTTAAGCTCACGCGTATTGCTCTTAATTTGTAATTGTATCAGACCTGAATCAGATGTTCTTTCTTCAATAACACTTCCTGAAGAATATAATTTAGCCCTTAACCAACCCAATTCTGGGAAAAGAGCTACCCATTCTTTTTGTTCCTTGCCATAAAGGATCGTATTAATTGAATGAATTAAACCATTAAAACCTTCTTCTTTTTGCGCTGAAATCCAAACTTGATTAGTTTTTGAAGCTGAAAGTTCATCCAAGTTAGATAAATTTGCTTTATCACTCTTATTGTTTACCCTAAGCATAGGGATGTCTGATAAGCCCAGCTCATCAATTAACTTCATTACTTCCTTCGTTTTAAATCTGTAGTCCTTATCTGATATGTCAACTACATGAAGAAGGAGATCTGCGGTTCTTAAATCATCTAAAGTAGCTTTAAAAGATTCAATAAGTTGAGTAGGTAAATCAGAGATAAATCCAACAGTGTCCGAGAAAAGAATATTCTTCAGGTCAGGGATAGAGTTCTTTCTGGTGACAGAATCTAGAGTGGCGAAGGGTTTATCAGCGGCATAGAGCATATTTTCCGTTAGGTAATTAAACAATGTTGTTTTGCCGGCATTGGTATACCCCACTAAAGCAACTACTTGAGTCTTCCCTTTCTTTCTTGAATACCGATTAACTTCTTTTTGGTTATGGGCCTTATCTAATCTTTTCTTGATGCTCTTTATTCTTTGCCCAATTAATCTTCTATCTGTTTCTAGCTGAGTTTCTCCTGGTCCCCTAAGCCCTATTCCCCCTTTTTGCCTTTCAAGGTGGCTCCATCCTCTGACAAGCCTAGTTGAAAGGTGAGTTAACTGGGCCAGCTCTACTTGGAGCTTACCAATATGACTAGCGGCTCTAGTTGCAAAGATATCTAATATTAAAGTTGTCCTGTCTAAAACCCTTGTACCAAAGATCTTTTCTAAGTTTCTTTCTTGGGAAGGTGAGAGGGCATTATTAAAGATTACTAGATCAGCTGACAATTCTTTAACCAAGGCCCTAATCTCCTCTACTTTACCTGCCTTAATAAAATAATTAGAAGTAGGTTTATCGATTTTTCCAAACACTTCTGCGCCAATGCTAGACCCAGAAGATCTGCATAATTCCGTAAACTCCTCCTTGGCATTCAATGAAAGATTTTCTGAACCTATTAAGAACCTGTCCATGTGAACTATCACTGATACAGGTTCAACACTTAAATTCTCTATCATTAATTAATGGTATCCAAAACTATGTCTAAATTATTGTCTGATTCCTCTTCAAGCCATATTACTCTATTCCAACTCCTAAGCCAGGTCATTTGTCTTTTAGCAAGTTGTCTTGTGGCTGTCACTGCTCTAAACACCATCTCATCAAACGACAAATTCCCTTCTAAATAATCCGAGACTTGTTTATAACCAACACTCTTCATAGAAGATTTAGAAGAATCCATTTGTTTCTTCTTCAATAAACCCTCTACTTCCTCAATCAAACCTTGATCAATCATCTCTTGAAATCGAATTGCAACTTTCTCACGGTGAATTTCTTTATCTTTAGGTTTTATCGCAAATTGATGCGTATCGAATGATTTTAAATCTTCATGTACCTCTAGATGGTTTTCTTGCTGCCATCGAGATAAAGGTTTATTTGTTAATCTGTAGACTTCGATTGCTCTTTTTATTCTTTGAGAGTCATTTGGATGAATATTCTTGGCAGATAGAGGATCTATTTGCTGGAGGTACTCATGCATGACTTCCAGACCTTTCTGATTACATTCCAACTCAACTTCTTGTCTAATCTCTTCAGTTGATTCAGGTAATTTCGACATGCCATGTAATAAATTTTTGAAATAAAGCATTGTTCCTCCAACTAATAGAGGAATTTTCTTAGAAGAATCTGCCATTTTAATCTCTTTCAGGCAATCCTTTCGGAACTTACCAGTTGAATAGTTCTCGTGCGGATCTATGACATCTATTAATTTATGAGGGTATTTCATTAAGACTTCTTTATCTGGTTTTCCGCTTCCGATATTGAGGTGCTTATAAACCTGAACAGAGTCAACACTAATGATTTCTACATCAACACTATCATAAAGCTTGAAAGCAAGATCGGTCTTTCCTATTCCTGTAGGACCCATAATGGAAACTAAAGATTTCTTATGCACACTTTTATTCTAGTTGATTATGAATCAAACATAAAAAAACCGGCCATACAAAAGCCGGTTCTTTCTAAATATCTTGATTAAACTAGATCGTAACTTCTCTCTTCATGTTCAGTAACGTCTAACCCTTCATATTCTTCTTCCTCAGTAACTCTTAATGGCATTAAAGAGCCTAATATCTTCAAAATTATCCATGAAGCTACTGCTGTCCAAAGACCTATTACAGCTATTCCTTTTAGCTGAATAATAAATTGCTCCATTGGTATCCATGTTTCTCCAGCACTTGAACCTAAGAAACCTCCTTGAACCCCAACAAAACTAACCATTATTATTCCAATAATTCCTCCTATTCCGTGCACAGGGAATACATCTAAAGAATCGTCTATACCAAACACCCCTTTAACTGCTTGAGTGGCGTAAAAACATATTGAACCAGCCATTAGACCTATCAATAAAGCGCCTTCCGGTCCAACACTTCCAGCTGCAGGAGTTATGGTAGCTAATCCTGCAACCATACCTGTAGCTATACCTACGATTGTTGGCTTTCCTCCTTTGATCCATTCTATTGCCATCCAGGTTAATGCACCTGTTGCAGCACTTATATGAGTTACTAACATTGCCATCCCAGCTAAACCATCAGCAGCCCAAGAACTTCCAGCATTAAAGCCGAACCATCCAACCCAAAGCATTGCTGCTCCGGTTACTACCATTGTTCGGTTATGTGGAGGCATGGCCGTAGAAGGGAATCCTTTTCTTGGACCTAAGACTAGAGCAATAACTAAAGCTCCAACTCCACAAGTAAGGTGAACAACCAATCCTCCAGCAAAATCTTTTACGTCAGCTAAATAACCTCCGCCCCATATCATGTGACAAGCCGGTATATAAACAGCTGTAAACCACAGCAATGAGAACAAACACATTGCACCAAATTTCATTCTTTCAGCAAAAGCTCCGACAACAAGCGCTGGAGTAATAATTGCAAAAGTCATTTGAAAAATTACAAATAAAGAATGAGGCATTGTCGTATCAGGGGCTAAAGTTTCTCTGCCTATCCCAGATAAGAAAAACGCACTTGTTCCGCCTATGAATGCGTTACCTTCTGTAAAAGCAAGACTATAACCATAAACAACCCATGCGATAGATACGATGCAAGCAATTGCAAAACATTGCATTAAGACGGATATGGCGTTCTTACTTCTAACCAATCCTGCATAAAAAAGTGACAAGCCAGGTAATGTCATAAATAGAACAAGAGCAGTGGAAGTTAATATCCAGGCCGTATCTCCAGAATCTAATCCTTCTGCATAAAGATTAATTGAGAGGAAAGAGAATAGTGTTATCAATAATGTTTTTTTCATCATATGGTTACCTTTAATATTTTATAGTGCGTCTTCGTTTAATTCTCCGGTTCTTATTCTTACAACCTGTTCCATGGCAGAAACAAAGATTTTTCCATCTCCAATTTTTCCAGTATTGGAAACTCTAGAAATAGCGTCGATCACAGCCTCAGCATTATCATCACTAACTGCTACTTCAATCTTAGTTTTAGGTAAGAAATCAACCACGTATTCAGAACCTCTATAAAGTTCAGTGTGACCTTTCTGCCTTCCAAAACCTTTGACATCAGTAATAGTAAGGCCGGTAACTCCAACATCGGATAAGGCTTCTCTAACTTCGTCTAATTTAAATGGTTTTATAATTGCTGTTATTAATTTCATATTTATCTCCAAAATTTAATTAAGTCATCTTAAAAAAACTTTAATAATAAGGACACATATTTATTGGTTCTATGTACTTATATATGCAATTTACATGCCAATTATAAAAGGATAAACAATAACAACTAAGGTCATTATTTATTTATGGAGGTTCTAAAAAAGTGCGTTATCGAATCAAACGCACCAAGATATAGCCTGCTGGGACTTATAAAAGTCCCAGCTAGGATAAAAAACTACATTTGAGGAGATCTGAAAGGATAACTATCAAACAAGAATATCTCCTGAGCGCAATCTGGTTGAGGTCCTTGAGGGGCTGGAGCGGTTTGAGCAAACAAGGCTGCACCTTGCGCCCTACTCTCTTCAGATTCCCAAAAATGATGGAAAGCGTAATCGTAAGAACCTACAGATGATCCAGGAATTGGAGTTTCAAAATCTGGTTCGTGAATAGTGTAAAAATAAGGCGAACCAGTTCCAGCTGCTTCCTCTAGAGAATCTAACCAACCGTTATAGGCTGTAATATTTTCTAACAATTCCTTTGGACCGAATGATTCTGTGTAGCTACAAAAAGCAAAACCAACTACTCCACCTGGTTCACTGTCTTGAGCAGTTGCAGTCCTAAAACCGCTTACATCAAAGCCATAATTCAACGCCTCTCCATTATCTGAAGCTCCACAAGCAAGAATAGAACTGGTGCTTTCTGTCCAAGATTCTGCAGGACCATCTAGCCACTCTTTCCAACCCTTTTCACTTTGCCCCTTAGATTCCCAAACCAAAACCCACATTCCGTCATATAAATCTGTCGGGGTTCTAGGAACTAGACCAACAGACATTGTTACGGTTGTTTCCAACCCATCTAAGATTCCGTTCCATTCTTCGATCATGGTGCCAAATGCCTCTTCTGACATATCCGGCCCATTTTTGCACCAAAGATATTCTACGTAAGCGGTGTTTTCAGCGGCATCACTAATTTTCATTTCTTCATTTTGATCAGTTCCTGAACAGGAAGTAATTAAAAAAAGAGCTACCAATAAACCAATAATTCTAATTTTCATAAATTTCTCCATAATTTGACAATACTTTAACTATAGCACCTTATTAATACGAGAATCTAAGTCTTTTTTATAATCTCTATTGCTCCTCTATTCTCCATAAAAACATTCTTTGAAGCTTGGCCAGTTTTTTGTAAATTTTGTTCATCATTAACTAAATCTATAAAATAATCTGCTAATTCCTTCTTGTCTTTAATTATTGTTAACCCCGAAGTTTTTTTTAGTTGATCGGATATTTCAACAAAATTCCTTACACTAGGTCCTGAACATAAGGGTAATCCTTGAGCAGCTGGTTCAAGAAGATTCTGTCCTCCATGATCAATTAAGCTTCCACCAACAAAAGCTACATCGGACACAGAATATAGAAAGTTTAACTCTCCCATCGTGTCACCCAATAAAACTTGGACATCATTGGTGACATCTTCTTTTTTAGATCTAGAAGAGAAGTTGAAACCATGATCATCTATCAAAGATTTAACTTTATTGAATCTTTCAAGATGTCTCGGGACAACTATAAGCAATGCATCAGTTATTGTTTCTAAGATTGCGTTAAATGCATCTAGAACTATGAGCTCCTCTCCTTCATGAGTGCTAGCCGCTATAAGTGTGGGCCTTCTCTTACCTTCTTTAGACCATGAATCTCTAATGGAGTCTGAAATACTTTCTAACTCTTCTGGCATGTCTTGATCAAATTTAAGGTTCCCACAAAGTTTTATCTCTTTATCAGCGGCTATCTCATTAAAGCGATAAGCATCAGATTCATACTGAGCCAGGATAAGATCTAAAGAATTAATAGCAGGCTGAATTACAGAGTTAAATCTTAAGTATTTTAATTTAGATTTCTCAGAGAGCCTTGCGTTGACTAAAGCAGTAACAATGCCTTGCTTCTGACAACAATGAATAATATTCGGCCATATCTCAGTTTCCAATAATATCAATGCTTTTGGTTTCCAAGTATTTATAAATAGATTGATACAAAATGGAATATCAATAGGAGCATATTGGTGCTTTATTTTATTTCCTAGCTTTGAAAGGAGAATATCTGAACCCGTGGGTGTAGAGGTTGTGACCAAAAATTCTGAACCAGGGTACTCCTCCATTAATGCCCTTAGAAGTGGAATGGAGGCATTCACTTCTCCCACTGAAACAGCATGCACCCAAACAATCGACTTGTCTTTAGTAGGCCTAACATTAGCTATGCCTAATCGTTCACCCCACCTTTGTAGATATTTCTTATTGCCTATCCCGCGCCAAGTTAGCCTAATAAAATAAGCAGGAATAAGCGCTATGAATAAGGCCGTATAAATAATTCTCGGCATGTGCGTATGCTAACATAGCTATAAATAATAAATTAATTCTCAAAAAATGATTGTAGTCACTGGCAGTAACGGCTTTATAGGCTCAAATCTTATTAGGAATCTTAATTCTTTAGGTATTTCTAATATTTTAGCTGTAGACAATCACGACAATAAAGATCTCGAGGAGAACATAAAGAATTGCCAAATTAAAGAATATCTAGGTATCGAAGAATTCTTGAAATCAATAAAAAAAAGGGAAATTCACTCCTCTGAGATTAAAGTTATTTTTCATCAAGGTGCCTGCTCAGATACCATGGAATGGGACGCCGAATACCTTTTTCAAAATAACTTACTTTATTCAAAAGAATTATTGGAATTTTGCGTAGAAGGGTCTACTCCACTTATATACGCTTCTTCAGCTTCTGTTTACGGCTCAGGAAATAAATTCAAAGAAGAGTTAAAAAATGAATCTCCAATTAATCTTTATGCTTACTCTAAATACTTATTCGATCAAATTGTAAGGAAGCATTTAGCTAATAATCAGTCTCAGATAGTAGGATTGCGATATTTTAATGTTTACGGTCCGAATGAAGTCCATAAAGAAAATATGGCTAGTGTTGCATACCATCTACACCAACAACTTAAAACGAACGATATAGTAAATTTATTCAAAGGTTCAGATGGATTTGGTGATGGAGAACAAAGAAGGGATTTTATATACGTAGATGATGTGGTAAATGTTAATTTATGGTTTATGAATAATCCCAATGTATCTGGAATTTTCAACGTGGGAACAGGTAAGAGTCAAACCTTCAATGAAGTTGCAAACGCAGTAATAGAATGGAATCAAAAGGGTAATATAAATTACATTGATTTTCCTGAGAATTTAAAAGGTGCTTATCAAAGTTTTACTGAAGCTGATATTGGCGCATTAAGAAAAGTTGGCTGCGACCAAGAATTTCTAGATGTGAATAGTGGTGTAAAAAAATATTTAGATGTCTTATCGGGTTGGCCAAAAAATGAATATTGATAAATCGACACCTCGTAATCAAGACCCTAACTTTAAGTTATTGCTCTTACACCCAAAATACTTACCAACCTGGATGGGAATGGGATTTATCTATTTATGCAAGTTCCTCCCTTATAAAGTAGTAATATTTTTAGGTACATTATTGGGGCATTTACTCCATGGAGTTAGCCCTCATAGAAAACAGATAGCAAAAGTAAATATGCAACTTTGTTTTCCCAAAAAAAATGAAGAGGAAATTGATGATTTAGTTAAAGGCCACTTTAAAAATATGGGTATTGGTATTTTTGAGATAGCAATTGCTTGGTGGTCTTCTACAAGAGCCATTGATAACTTAAAACTAAGCTCAAAAAATGTACATATTTTTAAAGAATTAGATGAAAACCAAGGGGTTTTGATACTGATTAAACACTCTACTCATGTTGAATTAGATATCAGGTTAATGGCTCAAGAAATAGAATTAGGAGGCATGTACAAGCCTCAATCAAACGAAGTAATGAACTATCTTATGATCAGGGCTAGAAATAGATACGTTACTGGAGCTATACATAACCATCAAGCCAAAGAAGCCATAAAGTGGATTAATAATGGACAAAAGTTTTTATACGCTGCGGATCAAGATTATGGAGAGAAAAATTCTCAATTTATAACCTTCTTTGGTATAGAAGCTGCAACAGTTACTTTTCCTGAGAGGTTATCTAAATCGGGTGTAAAGATAGTTATGGCCAATGTAAGTAGAAATAAAGAAAGATTTGATCTTGAGTTTCATGAAATCTCAGATTTCAAAGAAGAAGGTTCTGTTCTAAAAGAAGTAAATGAATTTTATGAGAAATTTATTTTACACTCACCTGAAAACTTCTTATGGACTCATAGGCGCTTTAAATCAAGACCTCTAGGAGAAGAATCTATATATTCTGAATGGAAAAGTCGCGATAAAAGAAGAAACAAGAAGCGACAATCAAGGGAATAGACTGTTACTTTAACTTTTTAATTATATTTGTTGTCGATAATCCTGGAACCAAAGGAATGATCTTAACTTCTCCTCCCCATGATTTTATCTCTTTGTGGCCCACAACATCTTTAACTTTGTAATCCCCTCCTTTCACCAATACGTCTGGTTTAATTTCTTTAATGAGTTTTATTGGCGTTTCATCTGCGAAAGAAACAATCCTATCTATACATTTTAGAGAAGAAAGAACCTTAGCTCTTTGTTCTAAATTATTAATAGGTCTGCTGGGGCCCTTTAAAGTTTTAACTGATGAATCACTATTCAGGCCCACCACTAACTCATCGCCTAATTCTTTTGCCTGCTCTAAATAATGAACGTGCCCCGCATGCAGAATATCAAAGCAACCATTCGTAAAAACAACCTTCTTGCCATTCTTTCTAAGCATAACTGAGTGTTTTTTTGCTTCCTTAAGACTAAACACTAAATCTTCTCCAGTAAAATGTGGTTCTATCTCTGATATAGAAGCAGTAGCAGTGCCAGACTTTCCTACCACTATGCCTGCAGCTACATTCGCTAGTTTTACTGCCGATGTCATATCAAGTCCAGTTGATAAAGCAGCTGCAACACTTGCTATTACTGTATCCCCTGCTCCCGATACATCAAAAACCTCTTGGGCTTGAGTTGGGAAATCAGATCTAACAACTTTACCCTTTTCTTTATTAAATAATGTCATACCTTCAGGGCCTCTAGTGACCAACAAAGCTCCTAGTTTAAGTGACTTTATTAAAGACTTAGCTTTCGCAGTTATTTCTCTCTCACTCTTTACAGCTCCAACTTCTCCTATGAATTCAGAAAAATTAGGTGTGATGACATCCGCTCCTTTGTATTTAGAAAAGTTATTACCTTTAGGGTCAACTAATACTATTTTTTTAGATTTCTTTGCTTTTTTAATTAATCCAGGAATGTCTTGAAGGGTCCCTTTGCCGTAATCTGAAATTATTAATAAATTATTACTATTTAGTGCAATAGATTTATCAAATCTTTTTTTTGCGGAATTCCAGTCTTCCTTGGTAAATTCTTCTTCGTTATCAACTCTCAATAATTGTTGTTTAGAAGAAAGTAATCTTAATTTAGTAATAGTTGGCAGGTTTGATTTAACTATTTCGTTTTTAATCTTATTCTCTTTAAGTAAGTTAGAAATTTGTGCAGAAGATGAATCTTTTCCAGATATACCTATGAGACTTACTTTTGAACCTAATGAAGATAAATTCAAAGCTACATTAGCAGCTCCTCCTAATCTGATTTCTTCTTTGATAGGCTTCAGAACAGGTACGGGAGCCTCAGGCGAAACTCTATCTACTGATCCAGAAACATATCTGTCTAGCATCACATCACCAAAGACTAAGATGTTTGATTTGCTTAATAATTTTAAGTTCATAACTTAGATTTATTTATTTACTCACGAATTGATTCATTAGGTCAACGTAAGTTTAGAATAATTCTTACTTTTTGGTTTATTTTGTTAGCATTGGGTTATGGGTATGGAGCTAAAAATAGAACCTGATTCTATAAAAGGGTTTATTGAAGAAAAGGAAGGAGAAGCTTTATATAAATTTGCCCTTCAGTACTCAAAAAAAGGTAATTGTTTAGAAATAGGCAGTTATTGTGGTAAATCGGCTTTATACATTGGGTCGGCCGTTAAAGTAAACTCCAAATTACTATATTCAATTGACCACCACCTAGGATCTGAAGAGCAACAGCCTGGTGAAGAGTACCATGACCCTGAATTAATTAATCCTTCTGGAGATGGCATCAACACACTGCCTTTTTTTATAGAGACTTTAGAAAGGTCACAATTAAAGGAAACAGTTATTCCAATTATTTCTAGCTCAGAAGAAGCATTTGAAGGCTTAGATGGACCTTTTAGTATGGTTTTTATAGACGGAGGCCACAGCAAAGAAGCTGCTGTAACTGACTATAAACTTTGGTCTTCAAAGCTCGCTCGAGGAGGCCTATTGGCTATACATGATGTCTTTCCAAATCCTGAAGACGGCGGTAGACCGCCTTACGATATTTATTGCATGGCATTAGAAAGTAATAATTTTGAAAAAATTGATCTGATAGGTTCTTTGGGTCTTTTGAAAAAAATTAAGTAAACCTCTAAGTTAGGTCGACCAAGAATAGCTCTGATCCTTCGGTGAATTTATATAATGAATCAGCGGCTAAGAGAACAGCTCCTGCAGTCCAAGTAGGCTTTTCTACTGGCCAATATTTCTTATCTGTATAAACATAGCCCGTCCAATACAGACCATCATCTTCATCCTTCCATTGATGCAGGCAATCAAATAAGGATTTTGCTTTATCTTCTAGACCTATCCTCATCAAAGCCATAACAAGCTCACAACTTTCTGCAATGGTCACCCAAGGCTCCTCAGAAACACACTTACATCCCATTCCCTCAACAATGAATTCATCCCATTTCTTTTCTACTCTTTTTATAGCAACATCTTTATCTAAAAGTCCACATAAGATTGGGTAGTACCAATCCATACTGTATCGAGATTTGCTTTCCCAGGTGCGGTCGTACCTTTCTGGTTTATTAATGATTGAATTCTTCAGAAGCTCTTTTGCTTCCTTTAAATGGCCATGCTCTTCGCTTAACAAAGCGTATAAATATTCTGCACACTCTAAACTTTTATAAATAGAGCTACTTCCAGTTATCAAAGAATCATCCAAGTCGCTTTTCCCTTCTTCAGAGGCCCAACAAATATCCCCGTGATCAGTTTGCATAGATAAAACAAAATCAATAGATTTCTTAACTACCGGGAAGATTGTTTTTAAAAAGTTTTTATCTTTATAAATTAAGTAATGATGTAAGGCCCCTGTAGAAAAATAGGCAATAAAATTAGTTTCTTTCCTTTTAGTTCCTGGAAGAGAATTCTTATATTCAGCAAACCAAGAACCGTCAGATTCTTGTACTTTAGTAAGCCAAAAATAAGCTTTTTCTGCTTCTTCCCTCTTACCGCCTATAGATAGTCCCATTGCTGCTTCAATGTGATCCCATGGATCTAATTTTCCTTCCTTTTCCCAAGGAATAGATCCATCAGCTTCTTGCACTTCTAATATGTAGTCAATGGATGGTTGGTAATAATTTAAACTCTCTTGATTCATTTGATCTTAAAAAAATCTAGTTCCCTAAAAATTTGCAAAATATTTTGCAGGGAACATTTCTCTTTCTTTTTCTTCCCTTTCAAGAATTGACTTAGGTATTTTTCTAAAATACATCACTACACTCTTTCCCATCAATGGTTGAAGAATAAATTCCAAAATCCTCGTTAAGAATGGTTTCTTCATTAAATCCCAGACTAAAAATTGGTGATATTTCTTCACTAAAAAAGAGTTTTCTTTATTTTTCCAGAAAAGACACTGCAGCCACCAATATGGAGAATGAAGTGCATGAGCCCAATGAAATGAAAGATATCTTAATTTCTCATCTGTAGCCAATTTCTTTAATTGACTATGTCTAAATATTCTTACGTGCCCTCCTGGCATTTCTTGATACTCCTTACTCAGCTTCCAACAGATTAATTCGGGGAAGAATCTCGGTACACTCAAAGCTAAAACTCCCCCTGGTTTTAAAACTCTTATGAGTTCCTTTATTGAGTCTTCAGGAGAATCTACATGTTCTAAGACTTCGCTACATATTACTGCGTCATACGACTCATCTTTAAAAGGTAAAGTATTGATATCCCCAACACCAAACTGACAAATTTCTTTTTTATTTGAAACATCGAAGTCATTCAATCTCTCTTTCGCTATTTGTAAGTCTTTATAAGATAAATCAAAGCCAAAAGAATTGACTGGCTTCTCTATATAGGATCCTATGGTGTGACGTCCTTCTCCGCAACCCATGTCCAAAAGAAGATCGTTTTTTTTAAGGTTTAATTTATTGAAATTAATTGTTTGCACTTTTATGAGCGTTTATTGTTTCTTCAAAAACTTTAACATAGTTGGATGCAGATATTTTCCAATCGAATAAATCTTCCATTCTTTTCCTTCCTTTTAAAGAAAGATTGTCTCTTTTTTTTGGGTCTTTAAATAAAGTAATAATTTCATTTTCAATTTCTTCTGCAGATCCTGCAGGAATCTTTACTGCACTATCTCCTATTACATCTTTAAGACCTCCTGAGTCAGAGCTTATTAAAGGAGTTCCGCAGGCCATTGCTTCCCCTGCACCAAAACCAAAACCTTCATATAAAGATGGAATAACGGCTATTTGTGATGTGTGGTAAATATCTACCACTTCTTCTTCAGATAGATTTGATTTAAAAGAAATTCTTTCATTCAAACTTAGATCACCAATTAGATTCCTAATTTTGCTTTTATTGGGAGACTTTCCAATAACAATTAAATGAGTCTCAGGAAAATCTTTTATCACTCTGGGTAAGGCTTCAATCAGGAACCTAAGTCCCTTTAGCGGTATATCGGCACTTGCAGTGGTAACAATCCTATTTTCTATAGCTTTAATACTATAGTTAGGTTTAAATATTTCTATATCTATTCCGTTAAGAATAACCTCAACATTCTTTGGATTTACTAGAAATTCTTCTACTACATCCTGTTTAGAGGGACCGCTTACACAAATTATTTGATTGAGTTTAGGAGCAACCTTCTTTTGCATAGGAAGAAAATTGTGCCATCTTCTTGATGATAATCTCTCTTTCCAGTTAGTGGCACTTTCCATTTCCAACCTATGGTCTTTTATTATTGGATGATGAATAGTAGCTACAAGAGGGTAAATTTTTTGTATGTCCAAAAGTGAATAACACAAAGACTGATTATCTAAAATAACATCAAACTTTTGCTTGGATTCCTTTAAATATTTTAAAACTCTTCTGCCAAATGTGTATGGCTCAGGAAATCCTCCTGTCATTACAGTAGTCCATTCATAAAGATCAACTGGAGAGTAAAGAAAATTTAATTTAAATTCTTTAATTCGATCTTCAGCTCCAAACAGATCCAAGCTGGGAATCTTTTCTAACTTAATTGAAGCGTCCAACTGAGGATAAGGTGGGCCTGATAGGACTGTCACCTCGTGACCTAATATTTGTAAGGCCTTGCTAAGATGCCTTACGTAGATTCCTTGTCCACCAGAATAAGGATGGCTTCTATAGCTAAGAATTCCTATCTTCAACGCTACCTCCCTTTAAAGCGTAATTGAAGGGCTTCGGTTGTATTCGTTGAATCTTTTAAACTCCTTAGAATCCTTTTTTTATCTATTTCAATCTTTCTTGTTAATGATGTTTTTTGTAAGTGCCTTTTAGAACTATCTAAATCAAAGACGACCAACCTACCTTTGCTTATAAAAAAATTAGAAGATTTCGCGTCTCCATGATGAAAGTCTATCCATTGCATTCTCTTAAAGAAATTATGAATAGAGGAAGCTGTCTTGATAGGCTCCTCTTTCTCTTTAAGTTTTTTATCCATACGCATACCATCTATCTCTTCAGTAACCAATACAGAATTAAGAGCTCCTGTAAGTCCTAGTTCTTCATACATTAATACTGGTTGCATGGTTCTGATTCCTACTGAATGAAACCAATGTAAAACCTCCCATGAATTCCTCGCCCGCGTTTTTCTAAACAATCTTCTAATCATATGGAAAAAGTTCTTAATTCTATATTTTTTTACGAAGTAACTTCTTCCGGACAAATCTATTTTTACTACCAAATGGCCTTCTTCATTTTTAATGACCTCTCCACACGATAATAAAGCCTCTTCATCTCGTATTAACGTCAATAAATCTTCAGACATTCTATTTTTCAAACCTATCCATCTATGATTCTTAGTAAATGACTTTCTATATAAAGATTGATCATGTAATGTCTTCTTAGAAGTAATATCTATCTCACTCAAAACTGGTTTCATATACATTGAAAAGGCTCTTTTTCTAGCTTTTTTTATAAACTCCCCATGATTAGAGAAGAGATCCCTTAAAGAACAATTAAAATAAGTCATAAGAAATCGATAACAATCTCTTTCTGTGATTCCAAAGCCAATTGCCGAGTGATAAAGCCCACCTATATCCTTAACTAACCACCTCTCAGGAACTTTATTCCTAATCTGAGCTCTATGAAGATCAATTAAGCTGATTGGTTCGTCTGGGTTAAGAGTTTTATCAATCAAGAAATGACATAAGTACAAATCTCTATGATTCAAACCTATCGAATGTAATTTTCTACAAATAGAACCAACTCTTTCGATAACTTTCTTTTTTTTATGTGCAGATATTTTATTGACTACTTTGAGCTCAAAAGCATCTTCTATAGAAATATTTGGTTCTAAAGATTCAGTAATAATAAAAGAATGAGATTTAGCTGGATTAATACCTTTTGAACAAATCGCTATAGGAGATGGGCAATTGATACCTTTAGACTGTAATTTTTGCAAAGCATTCCATTCTGTTCTTGCGGATACAGTAGGCAATTGAAATTTTAAGATATTCTTAAGAATTTCTGCATATCCTATTGGGCCATGATATTTTAAAAAATAAGCTTTATTATTTAATTCAAATTTCTTAGTTATCCTATTTGCCGTTTTACGGTAGACATCTCCGTCTATTTCTTTGATCTTTTTAAATGGATCTTCAAAGCTAGAAAAATACTTTTCTATTTCATTATCCAAATATATAAATTTATTAAACATTCTCTTTATATTTTAACTTGGATAAGCCTATTATTAACTTCAAAAGTTAAGTTAAACTATTTTTATGTCTATATTTACAAAAACAAAGCAGGGTTTTAGAAGAAGAAAGTTAAAGAACTTTGGAGTCATTCCTAAAGAAATAAATACTTCTAAACTGTATGGTGGAGATCACGGTTGGGTTGTAGATTACTCATCATTAAACTCAGAAAGTATTGTTTATTCCGTTGGTGTTGGTTCAAACATAGATTTTGACCTAGCTCTAATAGATGAAATAGGCCTTGATGTTCATGCTTTTGATCCAACCCCTAGATCAATAGAATGGGTAAAAAAGCAATCGTTACCCGAAAAGTTTAAGTTTCTACCTTTAGGGCTAGGTTCAAGTGACGGGGAGATGGAATTTTTTCCACCTTCGAGAGAAAGCTCTACTCACTTTTCTCCTGTAGATAGATATAGCGATAAAAATGCTCAAACAGTTAAGGCTCCTGTAAGAACCTTAAAGTCTATTTGTAAAGAATTAAACCACACAGTTATAGATTTGTTAAAGATGGATATAGAGGGTGCTGAGTATGAAGTCATAGATACATTGCAACAACAAGACATAGCAGTAAATCAAATTCTTATAGAATTTCACCACATGTATAAGGGAATTAGCTTAAAAGATACTTTAAAAGCTATAGATAAGTTAAGAGAGCTCAACTTCGAATTATTTAATATAAGTCAAAGAACGTACGAATTTTCTTTTAGAAAGAAATAAATATTTTTTCCATAGACTCTAATTTGTCTATAGTTTCTTTTGGTTTAATAGATAAAAGACTTGAATGATAGCCGCCTGGAAGATCTCCTTTTCTTAACTTCATATAACCCTTCACCTTTCTTATTATTTCTGATTTCTCTCCTAAAGGAGGTGTAAATTCAGGAGAAGTTGGTCCAAATAAAGCCAACAAAGGAATATCTAGGGCTGACGCGATGTGCATTAAACCTGAATCATTCGTTAGAGCTAAAGATGAAATGGATAACAGGTCTATCGCGTCTTCCAAATTTGTATTCCCAACAGTGTTAATAAGGTTTGGGTGAGTTCCATCTAAGGAACTCTCTATTTCCTGGGCCACTATCTGGTCTTTCTTTGATCCGATCACAATTACAATCCAATCCTTTCTTAAATAATAGGTAACTACTTCTGCAAAATAATTACTTGGCCACCTTTTAGCAGGTCCAAATTCGGCGCCTGGACAAATAGTCAATATCTTTTTCTCTCTATAAATACTGTAGAGATTTATTAGCTTGGAAATATTAGATTTATCTGAGATTAAGCTAGGTGATTTAATTTCAGGTAACTTTTTTCCCTTTTTAATGCCTAAAGCACAAAAACGATCTACCATTCGAGGGTAGTCTTTTTTATCTAATTTTCTTATATCATTTATAAAGAAATACCTAAATTCACCTCTCCATCCAGTCCTTATAGGAATATCTGCAAAAAAAGGAATTAGAGAGGATTTTAAGGAGTTAGGTAATACTATTGCTTGATCATAATTATTTGCCTTTAACCCTAAAGCAAAAGATCTTCTTTCTTTTAACCTTAATTCTCCATGTCCAAATGGCATTTCAATAGACTGATTTATTTCTTTCATTCTCTTAAACACCGACAAGGCCCAGCTGGGTACAAGAACATCAATTATCGTATTGTTATTATTTTCTTTTATTAATTTAAATAACGTCTGTGCCATGACTGCATCGCCTACCCACGACGGTCCGACTATTAATATTTTCATTTATGAAATATTACTCTACAAGAGTATGCCAATTAGAGTTTGCATCTCTAGCACCTCTAACTTGATCGAAATAAGTGCTTTGCAGCTGTTCTGTTATAGGCCCTCTACCACCAGCACCTATTTGCTTATCATCTAAAGAATTAATAGGAACAACTTCTGCTGCTGTTCCAGAGAAAAATGCTTCGTCTGCCTCAAGAACGTGTTCGGTTTTTAATTTTTTTATCTCGCAGTTGATATTAAGTTCCTTGGCCAGGTCTAATATAGTCCTTCTAGTGATCCCATCAAGAGAAGCATCTAGATCAGGCGTGATAAGTACATTATCTTTAACAATAAAAATATTTTCCCCACTACCTTCAGCAACGTTACCTTCAGCATCCAACATCAAAGCTTCATCAAAGCCTTCGCTTAAAGCTTCATTAAGGGCAACTATTGAATGTACATAATTTCCATTAACTTTCGCAGAAGAAACTGGATTCCTTACCTGCCTTGTATACGAAGAAAGCTTCACCTTAATGCCTTTCTCCCTGGCCTCAGGATCCATGTATGAAGGCCATTCCCAGGCTGCAACCATGCAATGAACTTCTAAATTATCAGCTCTAAGTCCCATACCTTCAGATCCATAAAAGCACATAGGTCTAATGTAAGCTTCCGTTAAGTTATTTAACTTGATGACTTGTTTATGGGCATCATTTAGTTGAATTTGAGAAAAAGGGACTTTCATGCTCACAGTTTCAGCAGATTTAAAAAGTCTATTAGTATGATCTTCTAGCCTAAAAATAGAAGAGCCTTTAGGTGTGTTATAAGCCCTAACTCCTTCAAATACTCCTAATCCGTAATGCAGTGTATGGGTTAGAAGATGCACCTTAGCGTCTTGCCAATCAATGATTTCTCCATCAAACCAAATAGAACCTTTAATTTTTGATAAGTCCACAATATCTTCCTTATTTAGGTTTCCTATTTTAGCCATATATTTTTATTTATATAGACTAAAAGACTTCCATCAAAGATATAATTCCGCTTTCATGAAACTTAATGACAATATTTTTCGAGCAAATGATATAAGAGGAGTTGCCTTCGAAGATTTAACTCAAGATGTTGTTTTTGCATTAGGTAAAGCATTGGGTACCGAATCTATCGACAGAAAACAGGATGATTTTATAATTGGAAGAGACGGGAGGGTTTCAAGCCCCCAGCTATTTGAATGGCTTTCGGAAGGCGTGTTATCTACAGGGTGTAACGTAACAGATATTGGAATAGTACCTAGCCCAGTTTTTTATCACTCAACTTTTAATTTGAATAGCTCAAGTGGAGCAGTTATTACAGGCAGTCATAATCCAGCTGACTACAATGGTTTTAAAATTCTTTTTAATAACAACTCAACTTCCAGTCAAGAAATACAATCCATTAAAAAGAGGATAAAAGAACAAGATTTCTTAACTGGGACTGGCAATATTAAATCATCAGATGTTCTGGAAAGTTATGTTGAAGAAGTCACCAATAATGTAAAACTACATCATCCACTCAATATTTCTATAGATTGTGGAAATGGAGCTGCAGGTGTCGTTGCAGAAAGAATTTATAAAGACCTGGGTTGCGAAGTAGAAGGACTCTTTTGCGATCTTAATGGGAAATTCCCTAATCATCACCCAGACCCATCCAGACCAGAGAATGTTGAAGATCTTATTAAATCTGTTTTGAAAAACAATTCAGACATAGGGTTGGCATTCGATGGAGATGCAGACAGGTTGGGGGTAATCTCTCCCTCTGGAGAAATGATTTTTCCAGATATGCAAATGATCTTATTTAGCGAGCATATACTTAAGAAGAATCCTAATGCAAAAATTGTATTTGATGTTAAATGCTCAAAACTTTTAGAGGAAGCTATTTTAAAATCCAAAGGAACTCCAATAATGAGTAAAACTGGCCATACCTTCATCAAAAGCATGATAAGAGAGAAAGGCGCTATATTGGGAGGAGAAATGAGCGGTCACATTTTTTTTAATGATAGATGGCCTGGGTTTGATGATGGCGTATATGCGGGTGCAAGAATGTTAGAAATTCTTTCTTATTCAGAAGGTGAAGATATCTTTCAATCCTTGCCTAAATTGGTGTCTACCCCTGAAATTAATATAGAAACGAGTGATGAAGAAAAATTTTCTATAATTGATGACTTTATAAAGATGAGTAATTTTAAAGATGGCAAGATAATAGACATAGATGGAATTAGGGTTGAATTTGAAAATGGCTGGGGCTTATTAAGAGCATCAAATACTTCACCTGTCTTAGTCCTTAGATTTGAAGCAGATTCATCAAAGGCTCTTAGTAATATTAAAGAAAGATTTAAGGATACTTTGTATAAAATTGAACCTTCTTTAGCTAACTTCTAAAAATGGGAATATCTGTAAAACAAGCAAAAAATATATCCTCTGTACTGGGTGAAGGACTGCCTTATATACAAAAATTTAAAGGCAAGATCATAGTGGTAAAGTATGGTGGTGCTGCTATGTCAGATCAGAGCCTGAAAAGAAGCTTCGCAAGAGATATTGCCTTAATGAGCTTAGTGGGAATGAAACCAGTCATAGTTCACGGTGGGGGGCCGCAAATAGCTAAAGAACTTAAGAAGTCTGGGATAACTTCCAATTTCATATCAGGTCACAGGGTCACAGATAAACCTACTATGTCTGTAGTTAAAAAAATTCTTGGAACAAAAATTAACCATGAAATAGTTAGCTTAATCAAAAAATCAGGCGGAGATTCAATTAGTTTTAATCATATAAAGCCTAAGATTATAAAAGCTTCAAAATTTATTGGTCCAGACAAAAACGACTTAGGTTTGGTTGGTAAAGTAGATAAGATTTTAGTCTCGGAACTGAAAAAAAATATTTCCAACGGATCTATTCCTGTTATTGCACCGATCGGAATAAATAAACAAGGAAGTTACCTAAATATAAATGCTGATGTTGTTGCTGGAAAAGTTGCTGAAAGCTTAAAAGCAGAAAAATTAATTCTTCTTACAGATATAAAAGGAATTCTTGATAATAATAAATTAATTTCAAAAATTTCTGCCCGTACAGGAAGACAGTTAATTAATAACAATATTATACAAGGAGGGATGACTCCTAAATTAATCTCTGCACTAGAAGCTAAAAAGAATGGCGTAAAATCATGTCATATTATTGATGGAAGGCTACCTCACGCAGTTTTACTTGAAGTTCTTACAGCTGAAGGTGTTGGAACTATGATAAGCTAAAAACATGACCCAGTTGAGACCGAGACAATTAGAGATCATGCAAAACCTTGCGAAGATGCTTGGATCAAAGGGCCCCGTAAAAGTTACCACAGCCCTACTAGCTTCAGAGTGTTCAATTACTGAGGCGGCGTTATATAGACATTTTCCAAGCAAAAGAAAGATCTACTCTGGATTAGTAGACTTTTGTGAACAAAATTTATTTGAACTTACGGGAAACATAAACTCTTCTGAAGAAAAAAGCTTAATTAAAACAAAAAAAATACTGATTGTTCTTGTGACCTTCTGTGAAAAAAATCCTGGCCTTGCCAGGCTATTAACAAGAGAAGCTTTTTCTGTTGATGAAACATCGCTTGATGAAAGAATTAAGTTATTAATGTCTAAAATAGAATTGCAAATAAAACAAAACCTGCAAAAGTTTGAGCAAGAAAGTAAAAAGAAACTTGCATTGAGTACTGCCTCTTCAGCTAACCTTCTATTGGCTTGTGCTGAAGGACTAATTCAACAATACGTTAGATCTGGTTTCGAAGAATTGCCTACGAAAAGAGCTAGTGAGCAAATAGACTTTCTAATTAATTCTTTGAGCGGTTAATTAGGAGGATGTTCTTCTAAGAAATATTCAAAGATTGGACTCTTCGTGTCTATATCAGCTCTCTTCCCCGTAGATTTATCTATTTTAATGACCGATAAGCCCTCTGGAGGCAACATGGTTGCTAAGGGTATTTGGTCTATTATCTCTTTAGTGAAACTTAACCAAATTGGAAGCGCTACAGAAGATCCGAATTCTCTATTTCCCAAACTCCTAGGTTGGTCAAAGCCAGCCCAAACTGTAGTTACTAATGCATTATTATAACCAGTAAACCATGTGCTCTCCGCATCATTTGTTGTACCTGTTTTACCGGCAAAGTCTCGCCGCTTTAATTCTGATACCTTTCTTGCAGTTCCTCTTACCGCAGCCTCCTGAAGAATATCGGTAATTAAAAAAGCTGCTCTAGGATCAATTACTTGCTGCAATTCTTTTTTCTCTCTTTGAAAAACTATATTGCCTGATCTATCTAGAATTTTTTCAATGAAGAAAGGCTCTACTGCCTTTCCTCCATTAGCAAATACAGAATAAGCTGCAGCATTCTTTAATGGGCTCAATGAAGCAGTTCCAAGAGACAAAGACAAATCTGAAGGTAATCTAGATTTATCGAATCCAAATTTTTGAGCGTAGGATATTGCTTTTTCAACACCTAAATCTCTTAATAATCTTACTGATACTAAATTCCTACTTTGTAAGAGACCTTCTCTTAATCTTGTAGGTCCATAAAATTTTCCACTTGCATTTCTGGGGCGCCATTTTTCTTCTAGGGCTTCATCTTCAAAAATTATAGGTGCATCATTTATTAAGGTTGATGCGGTAAAACCTTCTGAAAAGGCACTGGCATAAAGGAAAGGTTTAAAGTTTGAACCCAATAGAGGTGAGGATTGTTCTGCTCTATTAAATTTACTTAGAAAGAAGTCGTAACCGCCTACAAGAGCTTTTATTGATCCACTATTTGGGTCAATAGACACCAATGAACCTTGCAGATCGGGTATTTGGGTTAAAAAGAGTTCACCTGTTACCTTCTCTCTCTGTATCCAAACTAAATCTCCAAATAAAAGCAGGTCTTTATAACTTTTGGGTTTTGCACCTCTTCTATTTTCGGTGATAAAGGGTCTTGCCCAATCCATTCTGTCTGACCAAGGTATTGAAATCACATCTCCATTCTTTAATAAAACTTTGAGTCCGTTGTCTGTATTTAGTACTACACCTGGAAACCGATTGTTAGTTTCTGTGAATTCGTGTAAAAAATTAGTAACTCCATCTAAATTTGATTGATCAATAATTTCTTCATTATCTCTCTCTATTTCTTGAGCTATAAAGTTAAGCTGAGCATCAAGATTCATCGCAGGAAATTCCTGCGGAAACAGGTCATTAAGATTCTCAGGCTTTCTAAAACCGTGACGTCTATCATATTTCTCCAATCCTTCTGCAATGGAAAAATTTGCGGCTTTCTGCATAGAAGAATTTATAGAGGTATAAACCTCATAGCCCTCTCTGTAAGCTCCTAAGCCATATTGCTGAATCATGAACCTCCTTATTGTTTCAGATACATAAGGAGCTTCTACCTCAGAAACTAGGCCGTGATAAGTTGCGGTTAATGGAGCCTCTATAGCTAAATTGAATTGTTCTATGTGAATAAAACCAAGATCCAACATCCTTTTTAAAATCCAATTCCTTCTTAATAGAGCTCTTCTCGGGTTTACAAGCGGATTTATAGAAGAAGGTGCTTTCGGAAGAGCCGCTATCATAGCCCATTGAGCTAGATTGAGTTGGTTTAAAGACTTGCCATAATAAACTTCGCTAGCTGCGGCTACTCCGTAGGCTCTATTACCAAAGAAAATACGATTTACATAAAACTCAAATATTTCGTCTTTGGTATATGCTTTTTCAAGTCTGTATGCCAAGAAAATGTCCTTAATCTTTCTAAATAGACTGACGTCTCTGCTTGTAAGATAATTACCAGCTACCTGCATGGTAATTGTGCTCCCTCCACCCTGTATTCGACCAGAGGTAAGTAATCTATAAACTGACCGTATTAGCCCCGAGTAACTGACTCCTGAATGCTCAAAAAAAGCATCATCTTCTGCTGCCAAGACTGCATTAATATAATGAGCAGGTATATTTTTAAACTGAAGTGCCGTCCTTCTTTTCTCTCCAAATTCTCCAATTAGCTTTAAGTCCGCAGTATAAATTTTTAAAGGGACTTGAAGTTCTATGTCTCTTATTTCTTCTTCATCAGGCAATTTACTGTCTATATAAATGTTTAAACTTGAAACTGCCATCAAGGCCAATAAAACCATTGCTAGTAAAGGTCTTGCAAATCTAATATTTAAAAGATAATTAAGAAAAGTCATGAATCTAAAGTATGTCAAACGGTTATAATACCTGAATGAGACTAATATTAATTGGTCCTATGGCTTCAGGTAAATCTACAGTTGGAAGAAGGCTTTCAAAAAGATTAAAACTTGATTTCATAGATGTTGATGAAGAGGTTGAAAAATCGGCAGGTGTTTCTATATCCTGGATATTTGATGTAGAAGGAGAGAAGAAATTTAGAGAGAGGGAAAGCAAGGAATTAATAAACTCCTTAAATACTAATAATTGTGTAATTGCTACAGGAGGAGGAGTTATTTTGGCTGAACAGAATAGAAGTCTTCTAAAAAAAGGTACAGTTATCTACCTTGAAACTTCTATCCAAACTCAACTAGAAAGAACCTTAAATGACAACAAAAGACCTTTACTTCAAGAATCAGATAATGCCGAGCAAACTCTTAGGGAATTAAAAGAAATTAGAGACCCTCTTTTTGAAGAATGTGCAGACATAACTATAAAAGAAGGTAAAAATAGTCATAATGAAGTGGTTGATGAAATCATAGATAAATTGAATTTAAAATGAACAAAATTAAGGTAGAAACAATTAACAACCCTTACGAAGTGGTTGTTGGGTCTAACCTGATAAATCAAAAGAACTTAGAGATATTAGAAGATAAAGAAGTGCTTCTAGTAATTGATGAGAATATTCCATCAAAATTTAAAGATTTAATTACGGATCAACTATCAAATTTATCATCTAATTTTCAATCTTTAGAAATTTGTGCATCAGAAGAGAATAAGAGCGGGAAGACTTTAGATAGAATTCATTCTAAGCTAATTGATGCAAGGTATAGCAGAGACTGTGTTCTAGTGGGATTTGGCGGTGGAATAACGTGCGATATAACCGGTTTTGCAGCTGCAACCTATCAAAGAGGAGTAAATTTTATTCTTTTTCCCAGCACCCTACTCTCCCAAGTGGATGCTTCTGTTGGTGGCAAGACAGCAATAAATCACCCTCAAGGTAAAAATATGATCGGTGCATTCCATCAACCCATTAAAGTTTTTGCTGATGTAGACCTTTTAAGCTCTCTTCCTAAGGTTGAAATAAGTAATGGTCTTTCTGAAGTTATCAAACACGCCTTAATCAGTGACAAGAAATACTTTGATTGGTTAGAAGAAAATATGGAAAGTATCATTTCATTAAAACCTGAAGCATTGGGATACGCTATTACGAGATCTGTAGAAATAAAGGCAGAAATTGTATCTGAAGATGAAAAAGAGAAAGGCATTAGGAAATTTTTAAATTTTGGCCACACCTTTGGTCATTCAATAGAGCTGTATGGGGGTTTTAAAGAATTCAGTCATGGTCAATCTGTAGCCATGGGCATGCTTATGGCTATGGAATTATCTAAACTAACTGAAGGATTTTCTGAAGAAGATCTAAATAAGTCGAAGAAATTAATCAGTAAAGCAAACCCTGATTTAGATTTAAAAATTACTTTTGATGAGAAGAAGCTCCTAGAAAACATGTCTGTTGATAAGAAAAGAGTAGGCAATAAGCTAATTTTTGTTCTTTTGGAAGAAATTGGACAGGCAAAGATCAAAGCAGATATTGATGAGTCCAAAATAGTAAAAGCCATACAATCATTGGTCTAGATGTTCAAAAATAAGCTAAAAAAAGGTACAATTAGGCACCTGCGCAACTCATAAAAATTTATATAATTTTTATCAGCTTTTGACTGCTGAGAGTTTTCAACCCAAAAAAATAATGGAATTTAAAGCTAATAAGCAAATATACGGTCTGCCTGAAAAAAAAGGTCTTTATGACCCTCAGTTTGAAAAAGATTCTTGTGGAGTAGGACTTGTTGCCAATGTTAAAGGGGTTCCGTCTAGGGAAATTATGGATGACGCATTTCTTGTTAATTCCAAAATGGATCATAGAGGTGGTTGCGGATTTGAAGAAAATACTGGAGATGGAGCAGGAATCTTAATAGCTAGTCCTGATAACTTCTTTCAATTAGAAGCAAAGAAACTTGATATCAAACTACCAAGAAAGGGTCAGTATGCGGTAGGAAATATTTTCTTACCTGTATTAAAGGAAGAAAGGAAGAAATGCGTTGAAGTTATAGAAAGAATGACAAGACAAGAGAATCAAGTGCCTCTTGGATGGAGAGAAGTTCCTGTAGACCCCGAAGGAGCAAATGTAGGACCAGCTTCTAAAGATGCTCAGCCATTTATAGCCCAATATTTTATAGGTTCTGCCGAGGATATAGATGAAAATGAATTTGATAGAAGGCTTTTTTTAATAAGGAAGCAATTTACTCACTTATTACGCAACGATAAAAGTTTAGAACAATCAAAACTCCTATACGCCTGCAGCCTCTCTTCATCAATAATTGTCTACAAAGGTATGTTGACACCTTCTCAACTATTTCCTTTCTATCCAGATCTAGAAAATAAAGAGTTTAAAACTCACCTAGCAATGGTTCACTCTAGATTTAGCACAAACACCTTCCCTTCTTGGGATAGAGCCCAACCAAATAGGTATATGTGTCATAACGGGGAGATAAATACCCTTAGAGGGAATATGAATGCCATGAAAGCCAGGCAAGGAACGGTTCAAAGTGAATTATTTAAAGAAGAGTTACAAAAACTATTCCCAATCACCGAATTAGACTGCACTGACTCAGGTAGTTTTGATAACGTATTAGAGTTCCTTATTTTATCTGGAAGAAGTCTACAAGAATCGATCATGATGATGATTCCTGAAGCATGGCAGTCAGACGAAAATATGTCCGCAGAGAAGAAGGAATTCTATGAATACTCTTCTTCTATGATGGAGCCATGGGATGGCCCAGCTTCAATTGTGTTTACTGACGGAAAGAAAGTGGGAGCTGTATTAGATAGAAATGGATTAAGGCCTAGCAGATTTTATTTAACTGATAAAGACAAAGTGATTATGGCTTCAGAAGTTGGAGTTCTGCCCGTGGATCCTGAAACCGTTATAACTAAGGGTAGGTTGCAACCTGGAAAGATGTTCTTGATAGATTTTGAAAAAGGAGAAATGATTCCTGATGAAGAAATAAAACAGGATATATGCGGCTCTAACCCTTATGAAGATTGGAATAAAAATATAAAGGATCTTCCTGAAATAGAAGAAAAAGACCCAGAAGAAGAAATCTCTGAAAAGGAATTAATGGCTAAATTACAATCTTTTGGTTACACAACTGAGACGATGCAATTCATGCTCCTTCCGCTTGTTTCTGAACTAAGAGATCCTCTTGGATCAATGGGAAATGATGCTGCTTTAGCATGCCTTTCTGACAAACCAAGGCTGTTGTTTGATTATTTCAAGCAACTATTTGCACAAGTTACTAACCCTGCTATCGATTCAATAAGAGAAGAAGTAATCATGTCTCTTGAATGTCTAATTGGGCCTGAAGGTAATCTAGTTGAGAATAACCCAAAAAATTCTGAAAGATTACGACTAAAAACTCCAATTATTTCTAATTCTGAACTAAGAGCAATTAAAGGAACTGATTCCAATAAGTGGAAAGCTAAAGTAATAGATCTCGTCTATCAAAAGTCTTTAGGTGTTGAGGGCATGCTTAAACATCTAGAAAAAATCTGCAAAGAAACGGAGGAAGCTATTGAAGATGGTTTCTCTTTCATAGTTTTATCAGATAAAAATGTTAACGAGAAAGAGGTTGCTTTAAGTTCATTCTTAGCATGCTCTTCAGTCCATCATCATCTTGTACAAAACCAGAACAGAACAAGAATTGGTATTATTGTTGAGTCGGGCGAAGCAAGGGAAGTACATCACCATTGTCTTCTTTTTGGGTATGGGGCTGATGCCATAAATCCCTACCTTGCTTATGAATCTATTTGGAAAGCTAAAAAAGATGGTCTTTTAGATGACAAGAAACTGCAAAGCTATAACGATATTGTAGAGGCGTATAAAAAAGGATCTAAAAAAGGAATTCTGAAAGTAATGGCAAAGATGGGAATTTCAACCCTCCAATCTTATAAAGGAGCCCAAATTTTTGAAGCAGTAGGATTATCTGATCAAATTATAGACAAGTGTTTTGTTGGAACTGCCAGCAGAGTTGGAGGAATAGACTTCGAAGCTCTTTTTATGGAGCAAAAAAGACGTCATGATCTAGGTTACCCCAAAGACGAATCAGGAAAAATCTTATCATTGCCTAATCCGGGAGACTTTCATTGGAGAAATGGTGGAGATTCACATATGTGGGATCCGAATACTATTTCTTCTCTTCAACTTGCTTCAAGAACTAATAACGAAGATGCCTACTGGGATTTTGCTAAATACGCTAACGAACACACTACCAAGCGAAGCACTCTTAGAGGTTTATTAAAAATTAAATCCTCTAAAACTCCTATAGATTTAAGTGAGGTTGAAAGCGAGCAAGAAATAGTCAAGAGATTTGCAACAGGAGCTATGAGTTTAGGCTCAATCTCAACTGAATCTCATGAATCTTTAGCAATCGCAATGAATGAATTGGGGGGAAAGTCTAATACAGGAGAAGGTGGTGAAGACCCCATACGATTTAAACCTAGTCCAGAAGGTGTCTCAAAAAGGTCTGCAATAAAACAAGTAGCCTCTGGAAGGTTTGGCGTAACCATGTGGTATCTAACTAATGCGGACGAATTACAGATTAAAATTGCTCAAGGTGCGAAGCCTGGAGAAGGTGGAGAATTGCCTGGAAAAAAAGTTGACGACTATATAGCAAAAATTAGACACTCAACTCCTGGAGTAGGCTTGATTAGCCCCCCTCCTCACCATGATATTTACTCGATAGAAGATATAGCCCAATTAATTCATGATCTAAAAAACTCAAATAGAGACTCTAGAATTAGTGTGAAACTTGTATCAGAAGTTGGTGTAGGCACAATTGCTGCTGGTGTGGTTAAAGCTAAAACAGATCATCTAGTTATTGCTGGTCACGACGGAGGTACTGGAGCGTCACCTTTAACTTCTATAAAACATGCTGGCCTTCCTTGGGAGCTAGGAGTTGCAGAGACACACCAAACCCTAGTCATGAACAATCTAAGATCAAGAGTGGTGTTGCAAACAGATGGGCAATTGAAAACAGGAAGAGATGTTGCTATAGCAGCACTCTTAGGAGCTGAAGAATTTGGTTTTGCTACAGCTCCACTAATAACCCTAGGCTGCATAATGATGAGAAAGTGTCATCTAAATACTTGTCCAGTTGGTATAGCAACTCAAGATCAAGAATTAAGAAAGAAATTTAAAGGGAAACCTGAGCATGTTGTTAATTATCTATTCATGGTTGCAAAAGATCTAAGAATAATCATGGCGGACTTAGGCTTTAAAACAGTTAATGAAATGATAGGAAGAGTTGATTGTCTAGATACAGACATTGCAATAGATCATTGGAAAAGAAGCGGCTTAGATTTCTCAGGCATACTAAAACCTGCTGAAAAGATATTTGAAAATACTGAAGTATTCCATTCTCAAAATCAGGAACACGGCCTAGATAAAGCTTTGGATAATGAACTAATCAAAAAAAGTCAGGATGCCATTGAAAGTGGTCAAAAAGTTAACTTCGAGTTACCTATTGTCAATACCAATAGAACCGTAGGGACAATGCTCTCAAATGAAGTAGCTAAAAGATGGGAAGCTGAAGGGTTGCCTGAAGATACTATCAATATAAAGCTAAACGGATCTGCAGGACAAAGCCTTGCTGCTTGGCTAGTTAAAGGAATTACACTGACCTTAGAAGGAGATGCTAATGATTATGTTGCTAAAGGACTTTCAGGTGGTAAGTTAATTATTTACCCTCCTAAATCAAGCAAATTCAAATCCGAAGAAAACGTGCTTCTTGGTAATGTAGCTTTATACGGTGCTACAAGTGGAGAAGCTTATTTTAGAGGCGTTGCTGCAGAGAGATTTTGTGTTAGAAATAGCGGAGCTTCTGTCGTTGTTGAGGGAATTGGCGACCATGGCTGCGAATACATGACTGGAGGCAAGGTTATTATTTTAGGCAAAACAGGTAGGAACTTTGGTGCCGGGATGAGTGGAGGAGTCGCTTATGTTTATAATTTAAATGGAGACTTTGAAACTAAATGCAACAAGGAAACCTTCGAATTAGAAAAACTATCCAAAGATAACTTAGAAGATTTAAAACAATTTATTACAAGGCATAGGGATCTAACCGGTTCAGAAGTAGCTAAATCTATTTTAGATTCTTGGGATAACGAAATAACAAAATTCGTAAAGGTTATGCCTACTGATTACAAGAGAGTCTTAAATGAGATGAAAGAGGGAAAGAAGGCAAGTAATGGGTAAAACAACTGGGTTCAAAGAATTCTCTAGAGCGGTAGAACCTTATCGACCTGCTAAAGAAAGATTATTGGATTTTAAAGAAATTTACACTGATCATGATGATCAAAAATTAAATATACAAGCAGCGAGATGCATGGACTGTGGTGTTCCTTTTTGTCAGTCTGACGAAGGTTGTCCAGTTTACAACCTTATACCTGAGTGGAATGACTTGGTTTATCAAGACAGATGGGAAGAAGCCTTTGATAGATTAATAAAAACCAATAATTTCCCTGAAGTAACAGGACGAGTTTGCCCTGCCGTTTGTGAAGGCGCCTGTGTCTTAGGTATTACTGAAAGCCCGGTGGCCATTAAGAATTTAGAGTTTGCAATTGCAGATAAAGGTTTTCAGAACGGCTGGCTTAAACCCCAAATACCTTCTTCTAGAACTAAAAAAACTATAGCTATCGTAGGGTCAGGTCCAGCTGGGCTTTCAGCAGCACAACAACTAAATAGCGTTGGTCATAATGTAAAAGTATATGAACGGGCTGATCGAATAGGCGGTCTAATGATGTACGGGATACCCAACATGAAACTAGAAAAATCTTTACTCGACCAAAGGAGAGATCTAATGGAGGCTGAAGGCATAGAGTTTTTGATTAATGTAGATGTGGGTGGGAATTCCGATAACTCTATTAAAGTTGAAGAACTAAATAAGAGTAATGATGTAGTTTTATTAACAACTGGGGCTACTAACCCTAGAGATCTTCCTATTCCTGGAAGAGAAGGAGAAGGAGTTCACTTTGCTATGGATTTTTTAAAAGCCAATACAAAAAGCTTATTGGATTCTGCTCATAAAGATAATAATTTTATATCTGCAAAAGGTAAAAGAGTCATTGTAATAGGTGGTGGAGATACCGGAACGGATTGTATAGGCACCTCATTAAGGCACGAATGTAAGTCATTAATTAATTTTGAAATCATGCCTGAACCACCTAAAGAAAGAGCTTCAAACAACCCCTGGCCTTTATTTCCGAGAACATTAAAGGTTGATTATGGTCATGAGGAGTCTTCTCAAGCTTTTGGCAAAGATCCGCGAGTCTATTCAATTTCAGGAAAAGAATTCCTTAGAGATGAAAAAGGGAACTTAAAAGGAATACGAACAGTAGAAGTTGAAAACTTTGAAGAAATTAAAGGGACAGAAAAAGATTGGGAAGCAGACCTTATTTTGCTAGCAATGGGCTTCTTAGGTCCCGAACACTACGTTAGTGGACCTTTAAATATAGAGCTTGATGAAAGAAGCAATTACAAGGCAGAACATAATATCCATCAAACATCTAACCCATCTGTTTTTGCGGCCGGTGACTGCAGAAGAGGTCAATCGCTTGTGGTTTGGGCTATAAACGAAGGACGAGCTGCTGCAAGAGAAATAGATCTTTATTTAATGGGTGAAACAACCCTACTTTAAGGCTTTACTACACGCATCAGACCTTCTTGAACCGCAGAGGCAACTAATACCCCTTTCTGAGTATAAACGCTACCTCTATTAAAGCCTCTTGCGTTACTTGCACTGGGGCTATCGGTTGAATAAAGCATCCACTCATCTGCTCTAAAAGACCTATGAAACCACATGGCATGATCCAAACTTGCACTTTGTACATTGCCTTTAGCAAAACTAAGTGTGTGCGGATTCAAGGAAGTACTTAAAAGTCCCATATCTGAAGCATAAGCCAAGATGGCTTGATGCATGATCACATCATCGGGTAGTTTAGAAACTGCCCGCATCCATACATGTTTATAAGGAGCTTTCTTTTTTGGAGCTTCAAACATACCCTCCCCAGGAAGATTCCTTATTTCTATAGGTCTTTCTCGGGTAAAGAAATCTCTAAATTTCTCAGGAACCTTATCCACCATTTGTTTCCGAACTTCTAGATCACTAACACATTCTTCCGGCCCAGGTATTTGTTCCATATCTATTTGATGAGAAGGTCCAGTTTCTTTTTTATGAAATGAAACAGCCATATCAAATATCGGTTCTCCTTTTTGAATGGCAACTACCCTTCTAGTAGTAAAACTTTTTCCATCTCGAGTTCTTTCAACGTCATAAATAATGGGATAACCCATGTCTCCTGGTCTTAAGAAATAAGCGTGGAGTGAATGAGCTGAACGCTTCTTATCTACAGTTCTTAAAGCAGCTGTTAAGGCTTGGCCAAGCACTTGGCCACCAAAAACTCTAGACCCTCCAATGTTTTCACTTTGCCCTCTATAAAGGTTTTCCTCTAAGGCTTCTAAATCTAGTAGTTTTATTAATTTATTTAACGCTTTTTTCTTCATCTTATTTAAATTCCTTTTCATCCCACCAAGGATAAAAATCAGGCATATCTTTGGACACTTTACTTGGAAATTTTGGAGGCCTTTTCTCTAAGAAAGAATTAACTCCTTCTTTAGTATCTTCTCCTTTTCCTAACTCATAAATAGCCCTCGAATCAACTTTATGGGCTTCCATTGGATGATCTGCTCCCAACATTTTCCATAGCATTTGCCTGGTCATTGAAACCGATACAGGAGAGGTGTTTTCAATTATTTCGTTAGCTATCTTCTTGGCTTCATCCAATAAAGAATCCTTCGAATGAACAGAACGAATTAAACCTCCCTGCAGTGCCTCTTCCGCATCGAAGACCTTGCCTGAGAAAGTCCACTCAAGAGATTTGCTAATTCCAACTATTCTAGGAAGGAACCAGCTCGAAGCTGCTTCTGGAACCAAACCTCTTCTTGCAAAAACAAAACCAAATTTAGCTTCTTCGCTTGCCAACCTAATGTCCATAGGTAGAGTCATAGTTACTCCTACCCCTACAGCAGGACCATTAATAGCTGCAATAATTGGCTTAGAACAATCATAAATAGCTAAGGTCGTTCTGCCTCCACCGTCTCTTAACCATTCTAAATTGTCTTCGTCATCCGTCTTCTTAGTTCTTGGATTTTCATCTCGATTAAAAGTTGCTTCACCTGCTCCTAAGTCAGCACCAGCACAAAAGCCCCTACCTTCTCCAGTTACTATAACCACTCTAACTTCATCGTCATTACTGGCTGAATCAAAAGCAGAAATCAGATCATTCATCATCTGACCAGTAAAGGCGTTTAATCTATCTGGCCGATTTAAAGTAATAGTGAGGATCTTATCTTTAACCTCATATTTTATTGTCTCAAAGTTCATAAATTCTCCTTCTTTTCTTAATCAATACCGTGATCTACATCGCGTGCTGGGCTTTCGCTACTCACTTCATTAACTTTCACAGCTGGTACCCCTGCAACTGTGGTGTATTCTTTAACATCATCTAGCACAACACTGCCTGCAGCTACTTTTGCATTTTTACCTATCTTAACGTTTCCTAAAATTGTTGAAGAAGCACTTAACAGCACTCCTTCTCTTACCTTTGGATGTCTATCTCCTTCTTCTTTACCAGTTCCGCCTAGTGTCACACCCTGGAATATTGAAACATTATCTTCAACAACTGACGTTTCCCCAATCACGACTCCTGTCCCGTGGTCGATCATGATACCTTCTCCAAGCTTAGCTGCCGGATGAATATCAACACCATAAACTTCTGAGGTTCTACTTTGGAAATAATGAGCAAGGGTATGCCTAGAATTAACCCAAAGCCAGCTCGCGACTCTATGAGCTTGCAAAGCTTTAAAGCCTTTAAAAAATAACAAAGGCTCTGAAAGATATTTGCAAGATGGATCTCTCTCCTTAGCAGCCAAAAGATCACTTACTGTTCCGTTTAAGATTTCTTCACTTGAGTTCAAAGCTTCCTTTATAACGCTTCTTAACAGCATAGGTTGAACAGAAGCCCTACCAAGATCACTAGCTATTAAATCAGCTACTGCAGACGAAAAGGAATCATGTTCTAAAATGGTTGAGTGAAAGAAGCTTGCAAGCACTGGCTCAGCCTGAACCCTTTTTTCAGTTTCTTTTTGTATGGTTTCCCAAATTTCTTTTATTGAAGGTCCGTCTTTATTCATAAGGCTTGTTATTGTACTTCAGGCTACCGGTTGCTGAAATGTTTCAAATAAGGATAATAAACCGCCTTCAAAAAATAAATAAAGAAAATGAGTAAAAATATTGATACAGAGTCTCCAGATATTCAATTAGATGTTGGACAAATGTTCGACATAGATGTTGACATGAAGGTGCCAGGATTTAGTGAACCTAATGAATATGTGCCGACCATAGACCAAGCTTATAGATTTGATAAGAATACTACTTTAGCAATTCTAGCTGGGTTTTCTCACAACAGGAGAGTAATGATTCAAGGTTATCATGGTTCTGGAAAATCCACCCATATTGAACAAGTTGCTGCGAGACTAAACTGGCCATGTGTAAGAGTTAATTTAGATAGTCATATCAGTAGAATAGATTTATTAGGCAAAGACGCTATAGCCTTAAAAGATGGTAAACAAATAACTGAATTTAGGGAAGGTATACTGCCCTGGGCCATACAAAGCCCAACTGCATTGGTGTTTGATGAATATGATGCGGGAAGGCCCGACGTTATGTTTGTGATTCAACGTGTATTGGAAGTAGAAGGTAAACTGACATTACTAGATCAAAATAAAGTAATCTCTCCTCATCCTAGTTTTAGACTATTTTCTACCGCTAATACGGTAGGCTTAGGAGATACTTCGGGCCTTTATCATGGAACTCAGCAAATTAACCAAGGGCAGATGGATAGATGGCATATTGTCTCTACTTTAAATTATTTAGACCCGGAACTAGAACTTAAGGTTGTTTTGGCGAAAGTTCCCGCCATGGACAACAAAAAAGGTATAGAAGAAGCTAAGAATATGATTTCAATAGCGAACTTATCAAGGCAAGGTTTTGCTAATGGGGATATATCTACTCTAATGTCTCCTAGAACTGTTATTAGTTGGGCTGAAAATAATCAGATTTTCCAAGACCTTAATAAGTCCTTTGAAATTACCTTTTTAAATAAATGTGATGAAACGGAAAGGGTAATTATTGCTGAATACTATCAAAGATGCTTCAACACTGAAATAGAAGGGTCTGTTGCCGAAGATCTGGTAGAAGAATAGTTCTTAAATGGGTTCCAAATCAAATACAGTCGAATCTATAAAAGAAGCTGTCTCCTCTGCAGCAAGAGCTGTCTCTGAAAATCCTGAAATAGAAATTAATTTTGGAGGCATGGGTTCTTCTTTACCCAACCCTCCTTCGTCTTACGGAGAACTTGCCTCTTTCAGAGGTAAGGCAGATTCATTGGCTTGCGTGGATAGATTCAGAGATAAAACAATTCATGTAGATGCTGGAACCCAAAGACTTAACTCTCTTATGCAAGAAATGGAAAACGTTAGAGTTGAGGTTTTAGGCTCAAAGAAATATCCAGGAATAGCTTCTAACATAAACGCTAAATTTGAGGAGAAATGCTCCTTGTACCAGTCTTTTGAGGAGAAAGAAGATGTTCTTGAAATAGCCCTTGAAGGGTGGTTAAGAAAATTATTTCTTCCAAATATCTCAAGTCAGGAATCTTCTAAATTACTTAAAGATTGGGAAAAGGAATTTGAAGGCAAAGGATCTTTATTTAAAAAAGAATTAATTGATAGCTTAGAAGACCAAATTAAATTCGCTGAAGTATCTAGAACTCTTCTTAAGGCTCTAGAAATTGAAGAAATAGAACCCATGTCTGAAGAAGATCAACAAGAAGATGACTCAGACAACGAGGAACAAAATTCTGAAGACGATTCTGAAGAAGAATCAAATGAAGCTGGAGAATCATCAGATCAGGATTCACAAGAAGGCTCAGATGAGACAGAAGCAGAAGCTGGCGATGTAGATGAAGACGCGATAGTGGATGAAAACCAAGAAATCGTTGCAAATCAATCTTGGCTAGAATCTCTGGTTGGACAAACTGCTAATTTTACTTATAAGGTATATACCAGAGCCTTTGATGAAGAAGTGACCGCCGAAGATCTATGTAGCCCGGAAGAGTTGCAAAGACTAAGGAAGCATCTTGATCAATTAATGGGTTCAAGCAAAGGTACTGTTTCTAAACTAGCCCATAGATTGCAAAGATTTCTTATGGCTCAACAAAATAGATCCTGGGAATTCAACAAAGAGGAAGGTATCTTGGATTCAGCAAGATTACATAAAATAATTACCGACCCTTTAACTCCTCTCAGTTATAAGATTGAAAAAGATACTGAATTTAGAGATACCAGTGTTTCGATTTTGGTAGATAGCTCAGGGTCAATGCGAGGAAGATCAATGACTGTAGCAGCCATTTGTGCCGACATAATAAGCACGACACTTGAAAGGTGTAATGTAAAAACTGAAGTTTTAGGTTTTACCACTAAACAATGGAAAGGTGGGGACAGCAGAAAGATGTGGATGGAGGATGGCAAGCCAGAAAACCCTGGTCGCCTAAATGACATAAGACATATTATTTTTAAGTCAGCTGATACACCTTGGAGAAGAGGTCAAAAAAACTTCGGCTTAATGCTTAGAGAAGGCTTATTAAAAGAAAATGTAGATGGGGAAGCTTTGATATGGGCTCACGACAGATTATCCAGAAGAATGGAACAAAGAAAAATCTTAATGGTAATCTCAGATGGAGCTCCAGTTGATGACAGCACTTTATCCACAAACCAGACAAACTTCTTAGATTTGCACCTTAGGCAAGTTATACACTCCATAGAAACGCAATCAGAAGTGAGTCTTATTGCCATAGGCATAGGTCATGATGTTACTAGATACTACAAAAATGCTGTCACCATACACAGAGCGGAAGAACTTGGCGGAGCTATGCTTGAACAGCTTACAGATTTATTCAAAGTAGACTGATAAATTATGAGTGAATCACGAGTTAGATTAATTATAGGGGTTGTCGTTATCTTTCAGGTAGCCTTATTGCTAATTCCTCAAGCAATCCTTGTTATTGTTATTAATGAAACTAAGAAAGTTGATTAAAATCAACATGTATTAGGGGTATATGGTATAAAATTAACTTAGAATATAAGGAATATAGACTGAAATCATGAAAATTACGAACGTAGAAGAATGTCCAAAGGGGCTTAGGTATTTTGCAGATGATGACCTAGAAAGTAAATTACAACCTGAAGATATAGAAGATATAGTAGAAATCTTCCAAACTCCTTTAACTGGAGCTTACAACTGGGACTACACAGCAGCCGATAATAGGCTCAGCAAACTTTATGAGTTGGGCAAGAAGTTGAATTGGAATGCGACAATGGACTTAGATTGGTCCAAAGATCACCACCCTCACACAGAATGGCCTACAAACCCAGAATTCCAACAACTTGCAGGCTTTAAACCATACGATGACCTGTCTGAAGAAGGGAAAATAGAGTGTGCTTGGCATTTATTAGCAAGTGGTTTAAGTCAAATAGTGCATGGAGAACAAGGCGCTATGCTTGTTGCTTCACAATTGGTCTCTTGTGCCCCAACTTATAATGCAAAGTTATACGCTGCTTCGCAGACATTTGATGAAGCAAGACATGTGGAGGTTTTCCATAAGTACCTTCGAGAAAGGATTGGATGGACATACCCTGTTATGCCAGGCCTTAAATTACTACTCGACAAGATTCTTACTGACCCAAGATGGGATTTAAAATTCATCGGCATGCAAATAATAATCGAAGGACTGGCTTTAGCGGCTTTTGAGAGGCAAAGAATTGCTGCAATGGACCCTTTGCTCAAAGATATCTTTTATTTAGTGATAAGAGACGAAGCAAGGCACGTTACTTTCGGAGTAAATTACCTTGAAGAGTTTGTTCAAACCCTATCGGATAAAGAAAAAGAAGATAGAGCTGAATTCGCTTACGAGGCTTGTGTCGTAATGAGGAACAGATTTGGGTCAAATAACGTGATGAACCACTACGGTTGGAACGTTGATGAAGCTCAAGAAGTTTTAAATCAGTCCGAAAGTGCAAGTTTGTTTAATAATCTTCTATTCTCAAAAATCATGCCTAATCTGAAAAGAATTGGTTTATTAACTGAAAAGACTCAAGAGAAATACGAAGAAATGAATATTCTTCAATTTCAAGATCTTGAGGATGATAAGGTTATTGACTGGGATGAAATGTCAAAACCTTTAGAATATTCCTCTAAAACAGCCTAATTAAAAATTATGAAAGTAAAGATTGTAGAAAATCCACCTGTAGACCCTAGAGAATTTGATCTGCCCGAAGGTTTTAAAGAAGAACATCTAGAAGATATAGTCGAAATATTCAACACTCCTTTAGTGGGCCATTACAATTGGGATTACACAGATGCCGATACCAGAATTAAGAAACTTTATGAGCTAGGGAAAGAGCTTAACTGGAACGGCTCAATTGATCTTGACTGGTCTAATAGCCTTAAAAAAGGAGAACCGCCAATAAAAGCTGAACTAATGGCTAGGATGGAAGGTCCTCTTGCTGCCTTACCCGAAGAAGAAAGACTGGAGTACATGAGACACGACCAAGCATGGAGCTTGAGCCAATTTCTTCATGGAGAACAAGGAGCTATGCTTGTGGCTTCTCAGTTAGTTTCTTGTGCCCCTACCTATCAAGCTAAGCTCTACGCTGCCTCTCAAACATTTGATGAAGCCAGACACGTTGAGGTATTTGCAAAATACCTTCAGAAAATACATGGTCTAGAGTACCCAATAAATAAAAACCTTAAGTCTTTAATAGATAAAATATTAAGTGATGAAAGGTGGGATTTAAAATTCATTGGCATGCAAATCGTAATTGAAGGGCTGGCATTAGCTGCCTTTCAAACTACGAAAGAAACTTCTAATTGTCCTCTTTTAAGACAGTTAGTTCATTACGTAATTAGGGACGAAGCTAGACACGTTACCTTTGGCGTAAATTATCTACAAGAATTCCTTCAAACTCTTTCAGAGCAAGAAGTTGAAGACAGAGCTATGTTTGCTTATGAAGCAGTGGTTGTAATGAGGGCTAGAATCATCAATACAGAACTTCCTGCTAGATGGTTCAACATGAGCGAAGAAGCAATACTTGAAATGGTAGTCAATGATGAGACTCAAGACATGTTTAATAACATGCTATTTAGTAGGGTTATGCCTAATTTAAAGAAAATTGGTCTCCTAACCGATAAAGTTATGCCTCTTTATGAGAAACTTAACCTAACTTCGTATATAGAAGCAGAAAGTGATTTTGAAATAGATTGGGCTGAATTAAATAAACCTCTAGAAACTACTGAAGAGATAGACCAGCAATCAGAAAAAGAACTTGCTGCGCATACCGCCCAAGGGTTATTTTAATAATCTAAATTCAATATTTGTTGAAAAATAAAACTGATCTTCTTGATTGGAGAAGTGGTTGCTGTCCTTAACAAAACCGATTCTTGACGAAATTATTCCTGATGAGAACGGCCAATTATGAATCAACTTAAAATCTAGTTCTCTTCCTGAAGGGATAATATCGATACTATAATCTTGAAACAGAACTTTTCTGTATTTAGTCCTTCCCACAGGTACAGAAAGATCCATTCTCCCTTCTTCTAGTCTAAGAGGTTGTTCAACCTGAAAACCAAAAGAATCAAATTCGCCAAAGCCTTTCTTCGAAAAGATCCCCACACTAAAAGAAGATGACTTAAAGTTATCTAAACTTGAAATTAGTCCTCGTTCTTTAAAATTGGTATCAGTTTTTCCATAGAATATAGATCCTGTGGTATAAAAATTATCGGATTCATGAAAGATTTGGAGTCCGGAGAATAGTGTATCCGAGCTATCTATACTTCCAAAAGCACCTCCCACAGAACTTCCTAAGAAACCTTTAGGCTCACTTAATAAACCTGTCTGTAAAGAAAATTGAGCATTCAAGAAACTTTTTTTGTATTCCATTAAGAGACCTGAGCTTTCGGGCTGCTCAATTAGCAAGTACTCTCCTTCAGGGTTCTTACCTTTAAAAGCTACTGCAGAAAAAGCACTATTTGAATTCACTCGGACATCGGCGCCAATAAAGCTTCCTCTAGAGGAAAGTTCTAAGAAAGGTGAAGGATTCAATAGAGACCTGCCCATTTTGTTATCTAAACCCTTATTATTAACTCCTAAATATAAAGAAGGACTGACTCCATTGCCCATGAAATAGTTACTTGTGTCAGATAACTTCCCATAAATAGCTAGGTATCTTAGTTTCTTATCATTCTTAGCCCATAGACTTTGAGAGTAATCATGTTCTCCATAATTATTAGAAGCTAAACCCAATATTAGAGTAGTAGTTCTGGTTAAATTGGTATCTATCTCTCTAATCCTTTGGGAGGCATTCGATTGACTTTGGCTCAACCAGGCAAGAGAAGGTAAATTCTTTGCAAAAGTTGAGCTAAGAGGTTTATCAAAAGGTGCTCCCAGTTGATCAAATACAACGAATCTTTTATTACTAATGGCATTTATTATGCCATCTCCAGCTACTGACCCTACTTGACTCATTGAAGAAGAAAAAGCTGAATAGAGATTATTTTCTAAAGATAGGCTCGTAGCAATCATAGTAGATCCTACAGGTTTAGAAGCTGCATCTAAATCCATCAACCCTTGCCCATAAATAGATTCATCTTCGTAGATACCAGATTTATCTGCCGTCGTTAATATTCTTTGTAGGATCTCTGTATTACCTAATTGATTATTAAAGTGTTGAGCTAATAAGGCCAACCCTCCTGATACAAAAGGCGCAGAGTAAGAAGTACCTCCTCCCACTGCATAACAAGAATTATCAGAAACACAACCATCTGTTGCATCAAATATCCCGTAATCATCCATTGAAGTAGCATAAGCAACCACAATTCCTTCTCCAGGAGCAGCAATACAAAAATCTTTTGCTACGCCGCATCTACTAGAAAAATCAGAGATAACTCCACTCTCATCTACAGAAACAACTGCTAAAGAATGCCCTAGTAATTCTGGTAGTACATACGCCATCCCAGGAAATACATCTGGACTAGAGTAATCCGCACCTTGATCCGCATACTGGCCTGTATTGCCTGCTGCCCAGACAAATAATGTCTTATCTTCATCTGGTACATTAGCCTGGCTTATTCTGGCAATAGTATTAGGGAAATTTGTTCTCAATTGTGCCTCTGTGTATTCATTTATAGTTCCTGTAAAACCAAAACTATTATTTACAACATCTACTTGATTATTTATAAATACTTCAAAGACCTGGTTGTAAAAGCTATCTATGCCAGAATAATCGGGTGCCCCATCACCCGAAGAATCCCCTAAATCAACCGGGTCATATTCTTCTGGAGCGGTCCCTAGTTGTACTGCAATAAAGAATACTTTTGCATCAAAAGCAACCCCATGCATTGGGGAAGAGTCTTCAGAAGAATTTCCGACAGCTATTGAAGCAACAGCTGTTCCATGTCTTTTTTGTGCTGTTGTCGGTGTATAGTCTGAATAGTTTAAATAACTTCCTGATTGAACTTTCAAGGGAGTTATCTCAGGATGACTGTTATCTAATCCAGAATCCACAACTCCCACTATCATCCCTGAACCAGTAGCGCCTCTTGCATAAGCGTATGAAGATTTGCTCATTCCTAATCCGTATTGCGAAGAATATTCATATAAAGCTTCAAATTCAGCCTTATTAGCTTCAAAGCAAGCCTCATCACAAGTCTGAGTATTTGGATTAGTAGAGGTTGTTGTAGTTGTAGTTGTGGTTGTTGTTGTGGTTGTAGGAGTAGGAGTAGGAGTAGAAGTACCGCCTCCACCGCCTCCGCAGGAAAAGACTAACAATAATGAAAGAGCAATAATGCAATTTCTCATGAGAGTAAGAATTTAACCCCTCCAATAAAGATATTTCCTTCTTGCACGAGATCTAAATCAGATGCTTTCTTTAACAAAACTTCTTTATCATTAGCTTCTATGCAGAATGAACAAACACCAGGGCCCCTTCCGTCTACATCTTCTATAAAACGTATCCAAGTGTTGTCCAAATTAATTTGATTATCAGAAACTCTTTCAGGAGACACTCTTAATACTGACTGCCATTTATTTTTCATGTCCTCTGGATCATTTGACTGTATTTCAACGCCTATGAATCTTTGAACAGCACTTGTATTTACAAACTCTCCCCAACTAGGTCCTGCCCATTTCCAGCTCTCTTTAGGGTTCATCCAGTCCAATGAAACTATCGCTCCGCCCATTTGCTTAGGGTGAAGATGAATAGCTCTTGCTTCCGGGTGCTCTGATTCCCACACAACGCTAATATTATTTTCTTTAACATTATTCTTGGCTTCATCAAAATCATCCACTTGAATAATTACCATATAACCGCCGTCACCACCTCTCCTATCTAAATATCTTCCTGCAGTAGTATTTTCTTCTACAGGACTTACTACTTCCAAGAAATCAGTTCCTACAGGCAGTACGGCGTTTTCAAGCCCGAAATGGGCTACTCCAGGGTCGTTAAATGAGACTTTTATATCAAATAAATCGCAGAGGCTATCTACAATTGGATCTCTTAAGTTAGAGACCATCACAAGCTGCCTTAAATCCATTTCCCACCTAACCTCATATCCATCTATAATAATTAACTATCTTCACTAATACCAATTAAATTAATCAATAAAAATGGATATTTCTATAGATTTTGGAATTACAGTTACGGACATAATAAGAAGAGATGAAGATGTCTTGTCTCATCAAATGACTCTTAGTAAAGAGGAACCAAGCCTGTCGTTGCTAAAACAATTACTCCCTGATATAGATTTTAAATCTGATGTAAATTTTTTAGCTGTAACTGGCGGAAAACATCTAAACTTGGGCGATGAAATAGACTCAACTAAGATTATTCATGTAAATGAGATAGATGCTGTAGGCGAAGGTGCTATGAATTTATCTGGCCTTAATAATAAAAGTCCAACTATTATTGTCAGTGCTGGATCAGGAACAGCATGTATTCTTGCTCAAAACGGAAATTTTGTGCATTGTTCGGGCACTGGGGTAGGTGGAGGAACGGTTTTAGGTCTATCTAAATTATTATTAGGTACCTCCAACCCAGATGAAATTGCAAAGTTAGCAAAAGAAGGAAGTGAAACTGGAGTAGACCTAATCTTAGAAGACGTAGTTTCCGGACCTATTGGTGAGTTACCATCAGATACAACAGCAGTTAATTTTGGAAAAATATCAAAATTAGATTCTGAGATATCTAAACAAGATATAGCGGCTGGAATAGTTAATTTAGTAGGGCAAACTGCTGCAAGGATTGCTACTTCAGTTGCAACAACATTTAATGCAAAAGAAATAGTTGTAGTTGGGAGGTCTCCTTCATTTAATGGATTAAAGAATTCTTTAGAGCAAGCTGCATCAATAATGGGGTTTTCACCACATTTTCCTAGTAACGGTGAGTATGCTTCTGCATTAGGGGCTTTATTAATTGCAGAAAAAAACCCTCCTGATTAAAAACCAGAAGGGTTTTAAAAAAAAGTCTGACGATGTCCTACTCTCACGTGGTCGCAACCACACTACCATCGGCGCTAAAAGGTTTCACTTCTGAGTTCGAGATGGTATCAGGTGGTTCACTTTTGCTATGGTCATCAGACATAAACTTATAAATTCAATCAATTAACAATCTGGTTATATCAAGAAATTACTTGATGTAATACGGTCAAGCCGATCGAGCAATTAGTACAGGTTAGCTCAATGCCTTACAGCACTTACACACCCTGCCTATCAACGTCCTAGTCTTGAACGGCTCTTTAGGACCCGAAGGTCCAGGGAAAACTAGTCTTGAAGGAGGCTTCCCGCTTATATGCTTTCAGCGGTTATCCTTTCCGAACATAGCTACCGGGCAATGCCATTGGCATGACAACCCGAACACCAGAGGTTCGTTCACTCCGGTCCTCTCGTACTAGGAGCAACTCTTCTCAATTTTCCAACGCGCACGGCAGATAGGGACCGAACTGTCTCACGACGTTCTAAACCCAGCTCGCGTACCACTTTAAATGGCGAACAGCCATACCCTTGGGACCTGCTTCAGCCCCAGGATGTGATGAGCCGACATCGAGGTGCCAAACACCCCCGTCGATGTGAACTCTTGGGGGGTATTAGCCTGTTATCCCCGGCGTACCTTTTATCCGTTGAGCGATGGCCCTTCCATTCAGAACCACCGGATCACTATGACCTACTTTCGTACCTGCTCGACGTGTCAGTCTCGCAGTTAAGCAACCTTATGCCATTGCACTCAATGCACGATGTCCGACCGTGCTGAGGTTACCTTCGCACTCCTCCGTTACTCTTTAGGAGGAGACCGCCCCAGTCAAACTACCCAGCACACACTGTCCTCAACCCGGATTACGGGCCTAAGTTAGAACTCTAAATTTAATAGGGTGGTATTTCAAGGATGACTCCACAAGAGCTGGCGCTCCTGCTTCAAAGTCTCCCACCTATCCTACACAAATAAACTCAAAGTCCAGTGTGAACCTATAGTAAAGGTGCACGGGGTCTTTCCGTCTAGCCGCGCGTATACGGCATCTTCACCGCAAATTCAATTTCACTGAGTCTCTGGTGGAGACAGCTTAGCCGTCGTTACGCCATTCGTGCAGGTCGGAACTTACCCGACAAGGAATTTCGCTACCTTAGGACCGTTATAGTTACGGCCGCCGTTCACCGGGGCTTCGATCATGAGCTTCGCCCAAAAGGGCTAACCCAGTCAATTAACCTTCCGGCACCGGGCAGGCGTCACACCCTATACGTCCACTTTCATGTTTGCAGAGTGCTATGTTTTTAGTAAACAGTCGCAGCTAACTGGTATCTTCGACCCTCTTCCGCTCCGAGAGCAAGTCTCTTCACGTAATGAGGGCGTACCTTCTCCCGAAGTTACGGTACCATTTTGCCTAGTTCCTTCACCAGAGTTCTCTCAAGCGCCTTAGTATTCTCTACCTACCCACCTGTGTCGGTTTGCGGTACGATTCCTTGCTACCTATAGCTTAGAAGTTTTTCCTGGAAGCATGGCATCAACCACTTCTTATCTCCGAAGAGATAATCGTCATCAGTTCTCGGTCTTAGAGATCCGGATTTACCTAAATCTCCAACCTACAACCTTAAACACAGAACAACCGTCGCTGTGCTGGCCTAGCCTTCTCCGTCACTCCATCGCAGTAACAAGAAGTATAGGAATATTAACCTATTTCCCATCGACTACGGCTTTCGCCCTCGCCTTAGGGGTCGACTCACCCTGTCCCGATTAACGTTGGACAGGAAACCTTGGGTTTTCGGCGGAGAGGTTTTTCACCTCTCTTATCGTTACTTATGTCAGCATTCTCACTTCTGATACCTCCAATAAACCTCTCGATTTACCTTCAGTGGCATACAGAACGCTCCCCTACCATGAATATAAATATTCATTCGCAGCTTCGGTGTATTATTTAGCCCCGTTACATCTTCCGCGCAGGCCGACTCGACTAGTGAGCTGTTACGCTTTCTTTAAAGGATGGCTGCTTCTAAGCCAACCTCCTAGCTGTTTGGGCCTTCCTACAACGTTTCCCACTTAATAATACTTTGGGACCTTAGCTGGCGATCTGGGTTGTTTCCCTCTCGACTACGGACGTTAGCACCCGCAGTCTGTCTCCCTCACTGTACTTGTTGGTATTCGGAGTTTGCATCGGTTTGGTAAGTCGGGATGACCCCCTAGCCGAAACAGTGCTCTACCCCCAACAGTAATATGAGAGGCTCTACCTAAATAGATTTCGGGGAGAACGAGATATCTCCGAACTTGATTAGCCTTTCACTCCTATCCACAGCTCATCCCCCCATTTTTCAACATAGGTGGGTTCGGGCCTCCAGTAAGTGTTACCTCACCTTCACCCTGGCCATGGATAGATCGTCCGGTTTCGCGTCTAATACCTGAGACTAAGTCGCCCTATTAAGACTCGGTTTCCCTGCGCCTTCCTTAAAAAAGTTAAGCTTGCCACAGAAATTAACTCGCTGACCCATTATACAAAAGGTACGCCGTCACCATTCGTAAACGAACAGCTCCGACAGCTTGTATGCAAGCGGTTTCAGGTTCTATTTCACTCCCCTCTCCGGGGTTCTTTTCGCCTTTCCCTCACGGTACTGGTTCACTATCGGTCAGCTAGGAGTATTTAGCCTTGGAGGATGGTCCCCCCATTTTCAGTCAAGATTTCTCGTGTCCCGACCTACTCGATTTCACTTTAAATTAGTTTTTGTGTACAGGGTTATCACCTTCTACGACCGGCCTTTCCAGACCATTCCACTAACCAATAAAAAGCTTAAGGGCTGTTCCGCTTTCGCTCGCCGCTACTAACAGAATCTCAATTGATTTCTTTTCCTGCGGTTACTAAGATGTTTCAGTTCTCCGCGTTTGCCTCTTTATCCTATGAATTCAGATAAAGATACCTAGGTTATCCTAGGTGGGTTTTCCCATTCGGAAATCTCCGGATCAAAGCCTGTTACCGACTCCCCGAAGCTTATCGCAAGTTACTACGTCCTTCATCGCCTCTAGCTGCCAAGGCATCCACCGTTTGCACTTCATTACTTGACCATATTACATCAATTAACTTAATGATATTTTCAAGCATTTCTATCTACTATATGTGTTTAAAAAAACACAATTTGTGTTTTAAAAAACACAAAAACGCCAAATTACTTTGCAGTTACTCATTAAAGGTTTCGGATTAAAAGAATAATTTAAACCTTAGATGAGTAGTTAATTTGCATATCACAAAACAAAAAATGTTTCTGATATGACTTGATTGAACTTATAAAAATTTTAAAGAACTCGTCTTTCATCTTTAAATTAAAGAAGAAGACAAATAAGTAATTCGTGTGAACGCCTATAACAAACGATCTTTTTTTAAGGAGGTGATCCAGCCCCAGGTTCCCCTAGGGCTACCTTGTTACGACTTCATCCCAGTCATGAATCACACCGTGGTGATCGTCTTCCAAAGGTTAGACTAACCACTTCTGGTGCAACCCACTTCCATGATGTGACGGGCGGTGTGTACAAGGCCCGAGAACGTATTCACCGCGACATTCTGATTCGCGATTACTAGTGATTCCGACTTCATGGAGTCGAGTTGCAGACTCCAATCCGGACTAAGAAAAGTTTTAAGGGTTTAGCTCCAGCTCGCGCTTTCGCATCCCTCTGTACTTCCCATTGTAGCACGTGTGTAGCCCTACCCATAAGGGCCATGATGACTTGACCTCGTCCCCGCCTTCCTCCGGGTTTCACCCGGCAGTCTCCCTATAGTTCCCGCCTTAACGCGCTGGCAAATAAGGATAGGGGTTGCGCTCGTTACTGGACTTAACCATACATCTCACGACACGAGCTGACGACAGCCATGCAACACCTGTCACAGCGTTCCCGAAGGCACATTTTCATCTCTGAAAACTTCGCTGGATTTCAAGGGTAGGTAAGGTTTTTCGCGTTGCATCGAATTAAACCACATGCTCCACCACTTGTGCGGGCCCCCGTCAATTCATTTGAGTTTTAGCCTTGCGGCCGTACTCCCCAGGCGGAGAACTTAATGCGTTAGCTGTGCCACTGAACAGTTAAATCTGCCCAACGGCTAGTTCTCATCGTTTACGGCGTGGACTACCAGGGTATCTAATCCTGTTTGCTACCCACGCTTTCGCACCTTAGCGTCAGTGACGAGCCAGAGAGCTGCCTTCGCCATTGGTATTCCTTCTGATATCTACGCATTTCACCGCTACACCAGAAATTCTACTCTCCTCTCTCGTACTCTAGCTTAGTAGTTTTGAATGCAGTTCCTAGGTTGAGCCCAGGGCTTTCACATTCAACTTGCTAAACCGCCTACGCGCGCTTTACGCCCAGTAATTCCGATTAACGCTTGGACCCTCCGTATTACCGCGGCTGCTGGCACGGAGTTAGCCGGTCCTTATTCTTCAGGTAACGTCAACATATTAAGGTATTAACTTAAAATGCTTCTTCTCTGATTAAAGTGCTTTACAACCCTAGGGCCTTCTTCACACACGCGGTATACCTGGATCAGGGTTGCCCCCATTGTCCAATATTCTTAACTGCTGCCATCCGTAGATGTCTGGGCCGTGTCTCAGTCCCAATGTGGCTGATCGTCCTCTCAGACCAGCTAAAGATCGTTGCCTTGGTAGGCCTTTACCCTACCAACAAGCTAATCTTACGCAGGCTCATCCAATAGTGAAAGCAGCAAGCTGCCCCCTTTCCCCCTTAGGGCGTATGCGGTATTAATCCGGGTTTCCCCGGGCTATCCCCCGCTACTGGGTAGATTCCTACGCGTTACTCACCCGTTCGCCGCTCGTCAGCACCGGATTCAGCAAGCTGAATCTTTATGTCTGTTACCGCTCGACTTGCATGTTTAAAAGTTACCGCCAGCGTTCAATCTGAGCCATGATCAAACTCTTCAATTGAATTTTGAAAATTAAGTGCCTTCTTACAGGCACAAAAAAACCAGAACAATTATTCCGATAAATCGAAGCAATAATCCTGATTTGGTAAGTTGCGCTTAATTATAAGCGCCCACACGAATTACTTATTAATATTTTTAAAAAACTTCCCTACAAACTGAAGGGACGCGCAGTATACATCAAAATAGCCTATAAAAAAGCTATTTTAGAGATTAATTTAAGATAATCTTAGCTATCTTCTTTTTGCCTACTTGGACCAGGTTTTCTTTTCCTTTTTTAAGCTTATATTTGTCGTCCGAAACCTTTTCTCCATCAACTTTAATTGCTCCTTGTTTTATAAGCCTCATGCCCTCTGAAGTGCTTTTTAAGAGATCACAATCCTTAAGAATCCTTGTCAATAATTCTGATTCTCCTTCTATGTCAATTAACATATTTTCAACATTTTCAGGGGTATTGCCCTTTTGAAATCTTTCGATGAAGTTTTCTTTAGCTTTTTTTCCTTGCCCTTCATGAAAACGGTCAACAATTTCCTCAGCTAAAAGGAACTTGATATCTCTAGGATTTTCTCCCTCTTTTTCTGCATTTTTTAACTTTTCAATGTCTTTAGAAGACTTAAAACTTAATAAAGAAAAATACCTCCACATCAATTCATCAGAAATAGACATTAGTTTTCCAAACATCTCATCTGGCTTATCTTCCAGTGCCACATAATTATTTAAAGATTTGGACATCTTCTTAACACCGTCTAGACCTTCCAAAAGCGGGACAGTAAAAATTGCTTGCTGATGAACTCCGTAATGTTTTTGAACTTCCCTACCGAGCAATAAATTAAATTTCTGATCCGTTCCTCCTAGCTCTATATCAGCTTTAAGCTCTACAGAATCATACCCTTGAAGGATAGGGTATAAAAATTCATGAATAGAGATTGGCTGCTGAGACTTATACCTTCTAGCAAAATCGTCTCTTTCTAGCATCCTTGCGACCGTATAAGAAGAAAGTAATTTAATAAATTCTGAAGGATGGACCTTATTCATCCATTCAGAATTAAAACGAACTTCTGTTTTTTTTGGGTCTAATATTTTAAATACTTGAGCTTTATAAGTTTCTGCATTTTCTTTTAACTGATCTTCAGTTAATACGGGTCTAGTTTCATTAACGCCTGAAGGATCTCCAACTAAACCAGTAAAGTCACCTATAAGAAAAATTATTTCATGACCAAAATCTTGAAATAATTTCATCTTATTTAATAAAACCGTGTGACCCAAATGAAGGTCAGGCGAGGTAGGATCAAATCCAGCCTTGACTCTGAGCTTTTTTTTGCCGTTAATTTTCTCTAAAAAAGAATCTTCAGGTATTATTTCTTCGGATCCACGCACAAGGATCTCTAAATCATTTTTATTCATTCTTACGTCTATTATATGTCTATTTTCAGGTATCATTCGAGTTTATGCTGGTTAAAAAAATTGTAACCATCTTTAAGAATTTTCCGAAAAGGCACTCTGTGGCTATTCTCTTTGGCCTATTAATGCTCGTTAGCATTAGTATTCTTGGTAATTTTGATTTATCAGATAGAAAAAAAGGTGCTGATCTTACTAAAAAAATAAAAATAGATGTCTTGAAGGAAGGGGATCAATTTGAGCCTATCTACACAAGCAAAGAAACCGTAATAAAGAGAAATGATTCGTTATTCACTATCCTTACGAAATTTGGTGTAAGAAACGAAAACATAATTGAACTTATAAATTCGAAAAATAGTAACTTATTATCAAAAATAGAAGTTGGAGACAAAATAAGAGTTAACTTAGATGAAAACAATGAAATTAAGGACTTGTTATACATTGATGACTTTCAGTCAGGCGTAAGAGCTGGAAAATTTGAAGGCATTTATGTCATTAATAAATTTAAAAATAAGCTTGAGAAAATAAAAGTTTTTAAACATGTAATAATTCAAGACTCTATGTATGTATCCGGAATTAAAGAAGGTATACCTGATAGTGTTTTAATGGATGTTGTTTATATAAATGGCTGGGATATAGACTTTACCCACGATATAAGACCAGGAGATAGCTATAGTATTATTTACGAAGAGATACTTGTTGATGGAGAAAAAGTTCTTGACGGTGACGTGCTGATCACCGAGTTTAATAACAAAGGTAAAAAAATAACTTCCATTAGATTTGATCTAGCAAATGGGAAATCGGAATACTTTTCAGTTAATGGTATTAATGTAAAAAAAGCTTTTTTAAGATCACCTGTAAAATTAAGCTATATAAGCTCTAAATATAATTTAAGAAGGAAACACCCTGTCCTTCACACAATTAGATCTCATAACGGGGTAGATTACGCTGCTAATAAAGGCTCTCCCGTAAGAGCAACAGGGGACGGAACAGTTTCTTTTGCAGAATACAATAGTGGTTGCGGAAATGAAATTAAGATTAAACATTCAGAAGATTACACAACTCGTTACTGTCACCTAGATAAATACAACTCTAGAATTAAAGTGGGGAAAAAGGTAAAACAAGGCCAAACAATTGGGTATGTGGGAAGTACAGGCTTAGCAACGGGACCTCATCTGCACTATGAGTTCCATGTTAATGGTAAACACACTGACCCTTTGAGAGTAAAATTTCCTAATGCAACCCCAATAAAATCAAGCGAAAAAATTAAGTTCACTCAAGTCGCTTACGGTCTCACCAGTCAATTAAATAACTATAAGGATATTTCTTTAAGAAAAGAGGTTCCTGGTGGCTGATATTTATATAGGCCTAATGTCAGGTACAAGTGCCGACTCAATAGACTGCGCAACTCTGGATTTATCTTCAAAAGATATAAAGGTATTGGATTGCAGGAATTTTGAAATGCCTAAAGACCTTAGAAAAGATGTTATTCAATCCTCTCAATTCAAAAAAATAGAAAAAGAATTGATCGATAATTTAGATTTTAGAATGGCAGAAGTTCTTGTTGAAACTGTAAAGAAAATAATCGACGAATTAAACATAGAAGTTGAAGACGTAAAAGCTATAGGGTCTCATGGTCAGACAATTAAACATGAGCCTAAGTCAGAAACCCCATATACATTACAGATAGGAGATCCTCAAAAAATATCTAATGATTTAAAGATAAGAACAGTAGGTAATTTTAGATATGACGATATAAAGGCAGGTGGCGAAGGCGCACCACTTACTCCAGTGTTTCATAAAATAGTCTTTGGGGAAGATAAAAAAAAGAAGGTCATAGTTAACATAGGAGGTATAACAAACATAACGGCCTTAGATCATACTGAAGTGATTGGCTTCGATACCGGTCCCGGGAATTGTTTGATGGATTGTTGGAGCAGAGAAAACAATGTAGGCAATTATGATGACAAAGGCTCTTGGGCTTCTTCAGGAACAATAAATCAATCTTTATTAGAAACGATGATGGATGATGATTACTTCTCGCGTAAATATCCAAAAAGTACAGGTCCAGACTATTTCAATCATAAATGGATAAAGGACAATATTGCTAAATCAGATAACAAAATCTCTCCTGAAGATGTTCAGGCTACACTACTACAGATAACCGTCCTTTCTTTAATTGAATCAATAGATCTTCTTAACCTTTCTAAAGAGACTATCTATTTATGTGGGGGTGGAGTTCATAACGAATTTCTTTGTAATGAGATCACCAAACAAAGCAAAGCAAAGGTTAATACCACATTAGATCTAGGAATAGACCCTGATTATGTAGAGGCCATATGTTTTGCTTGGCTTGCTAAGCAAAGAATACAAAATATAAATTTCAATTTAAACAAGATAACTGGCAGCAAAGGAGAGGTCTATTTAGGAAGAATATACGAACCTTCTAAATAGAAAAGGACTCGCCACAACCACATGTTGTTGTAGCATTTGGGTTCGAAATTACGAACTTAGACCCCATTAAATCTTCTGTATAATCAACCGTAGAACCTTCTAAGTATTGAAGGCTTAGTGAATCAATGACTAAATTAGCTCCGTCTTTGGTTATGCATGTATCTTCTTCATCAATCACTTTGTCAAATGAAAATCCATATTGAAAACCAGAGCACCCGCCACCGGTAACATAAACTCTTAGATTTAAATTATTGCTATCCTTTTCAGAGTCTGAAAGAGAAAGTATTTTATTAACTGCTCCCTCTGTAATCTGTAAAACTGAAGGTACGTAACTCTCAACCATTATCTAGTCCTGTACTTTGATTAAAACCATTCATTAAATTGTAGCATTCTACGGCCTGCCCAGCAGCTCCCTTTACTAAATTATCAATAGATGAAATAACAATAACTTGGTTCTCAATATTTGATTTATTAACAGAGATATTACAATCGTTTGTATTTGCTATAGATTTAATGTCTGGCACTTCTCCTGAGTCCATAATTCTTACATTTGGCGAATCCATATAAAAGGACTCGTACAAATTTTGAATATCTAAGTTTTCTAAATCTTTTAACTGCACGTAGATTGTTGAATAAATACCTCTCATGGCCGGTATAAGATGAGGTAAAAAATTTATTTCTATCGGATAACCAGAAACAAGTTCTACTATCTCACTTATCTCAGGCCAATGCCTATGACCCTTCATTCCATAAGCTTTAAAATTCTCGTCTATCTCGTCAGACAAACCATCCTCAACTGCTTTTCTGCCTGCACCACTTATCCCGGACTTGGCATCAATAATGATAGATTCTACTTGGATTCCTGTTTTCAAAAGTGGAAGAACTCCCAAAAGGCTAGAAGTAGGATAGCATCCGGGAACAGCTATTAGTCTTGCAGACTTTATCTTGCCCTGATTCAATTCCGTTAACCCATAAACCGATTCAGACAGAAGCTTTTCTTGAATATGAGTGGATCCATACCATTTCTTCCATACTTCTCTATTCTTCAATCTAAAATCAGCCGAAAGATCTATAACTTTTATATTTTTATTTATAAACGAGCTAACCATGTTCATAGAAACACCATGGGGAGTAGCAAAGAAGATTGCATCACACTCGAAGAAAATATCATCATTAGGGTCCACAAACACTAGGTTAGATCCTTCTACTATTTCATTAGTGTTTTGTCCTAGCAGCTCCCTGGAACTAACCGCTATCACTTCGGTTTCGGAATGGTTGGAAAGTATTTTTAATAGCTCTTCTCCAGTGAAGCCTGACCCTCCAAGAATTCCTACTTTGGTTAAATTTTTGTTCATAAATTAAATGAGCCTAATTTTTAGGCAGCGCATTATATAAGTAAGTATTAATAGTATCTAGATGGGACGTTTCAAATAAACATTTAGCAGTAGTCTTTCCCATGAAGAGATTTCTTTTATTAACAGAGCTCTCGAAGCAAAAGACTTTGATTCATCTAAAAGACCTTGTATATATCTAAGATGGGCCAACCTTAAATAAATAGCACCTTCTTTCTTCGTTATTCTTAAAGCTCTTTCAAGTTCAGAGTTTGCTTGAATTAACTTACCCTCCTTTAGGTAAGCATCAGAATTAACTAAGATTCTTTGAACAGAAGGATTTTTAGCGTTAATTTTTAAAATTTCATCTTCCAAGAAATTAGTGTCTGAGACCAACAACTCCACTGATGAAGAAAATTCACTAACTGAAATGGAGTCAGAACTTACATAGCTTTTATTTTGGTTAGAGGCGCAAGAAAAGAGAATAGATAAAGCTAAAAAAAGGATTATAAGCTTTAAATTATTCAACCTTGACCTTCCTCAAAAACTTTCTTTAATTTTTGCATAACATCTGACTTATTTCTATTTGGTCTTGAAGCACATTTATTTCTGACAGGAGGGATTGTATTTGGTTCAGTTCCAATAATAAATGGGACTAATAATGAATTCTTACATTTTTCTCCGCTGACCAGCCCATCTTTCTTATCAGTCCAGACGTATTTTACTCTTGGCAATTTATTTTTTTCTACTGCAGAAGGTTCAATATCATTAATAAAATTTTTCCAAACTTCTAAAGCTCCTGATCTACCAGTTAGTGGAGTTGGACGGTTGTCGTCAAACCCAAGCCACACCAAAACTAACAAATCTCCTGCAAAGCCCACAAACCAGCTATCTCTTTGGTCATCAGAAGTGCCTGTTTTACCTCCAGCTTGCCAGGATTCAATAGTTTTTCCTGGATATCCTCTTGCGGTACCAGAAATAAAGGTTTGTTTCATTGCGAACTTGAGGAGATGGACTGGCTCAGGTCTTATTCTTTGTTCAATCTTATACGGATAAGACAAATCAATATCGCCCTTTAAATCTTTTATATCCCTTATGGACCTAAGAGGGCTATAAAATCCGTCTGCTGCAATGGTCTGATAAGATTGTATAGCATCAAATGGAGACATTTCAAAAGATCCAATAAACAGTGATGGATATCTTTCTATTGATTTATCTATTCCCAATTTTCTGAAGATTTCCTGGACAGAGTCATATCCCAGCTCCATTCCCAGCCTAGCAGAAGCAATGTTATAAGACTGCCATAAGGCCACATGCAAAGGGATTTTCCCGTGGAACTTTTTATCGAAATTATTAGGTTCCCATATTTCTCCCCCACTCTTAACGGATAATTTTGAGTCATCTAGAATAGTAGTTAAGTGATATTCATCATATTTATTCAAAGCCGTGAGATATATAAATGGTTTAACTAAAGATCCTATTGGTCTAATAGCGTTTATAGACCTATTAAAACCAAATTTAGATGGATTCGAGCTTCCTACAACAGCCTTAATCTCTCCTGTAGATATATCCACAGCCATTGCTGCACCTTCAAGCTCAATGAGTCTTTTACCATACTTCTTAATTAATTGAGCTTTAGTCTTTTTAATATTATTTTCTAATGAATCTTGTAAAACTGGGTCCAAATTAGTTTGAATCTTCAAGCCTTGCGTCCTCAATTCTGAGTCTTCATAATTTTCTCTAAGCTCTAACCTGACTAAATCATGAAAAGCTGGATACTTTGTTTCACTTCTAAAGTTCGGTGAAACAACCCTTAATGCCCTTGATTTGTATTCCTCTAATGAAGAGGAATTAATATGCCTTCTTTTTGCCAATATCCCTAAGACAAGATTTCTTCTATTTGTAGCATTATTTGGATTTCTTCGAGGGTTGTACAAAGATGGCCCTTTTAACATTCCCACCAAAAGAGCTATCTGGTCTGTTTCTAGGTTTGAAATGGATGTACCAAAGAAATGTTGGGCTCCCATGCCGAACCCATGAACCGCCCTCTTCCCTGATTGCGCTAAAAATACGTCGTTTATATATGCAAGTAGAATTTCTTCTTTAGAATAATGGAATTCAATTAACAATGCAGCAATGGCTTCCATTACTTTTCGTTTAATTGTTTGTTCTGGAGTAAAGAATAAACTTTTAGCTAATTGTTGAGTTATTGTACTTCCGCCTTGCTCTATGTCTCCTGCTTTTACATTAGTAAAAAAAGCTCTAGAAATAGATCTAAAAGAAATACCGTTATGATTAAAAAAATTCTGATCTTCTACTGATAAAATCGTATCGATTAGAATTGTAGGTACTTGAGGCCAACTTAATAATATTCTATCTTCCATATGCGAGGGGTACATTCCTCCGATGGCTATAGGTTCAAATTTAACTATATCTACCGAAATGCCCAATTGATTGGTAACCTTACTAATTTGTCCATCTTGAAAAAAGATTTCAAATAAACCACTCTTCTGTTCTTCATAGCCTCTTAAAAAAATTTTTAAACTATTCTTTTTATATATAAATTCTCCAGGTTTTGAAGGGTTCTTATTCTCAGAATAAGAAAGCATGTTTAATTCCCTTAGAAGATTAGATTTATTTACTTTCGATCCTTCAGCTAAATCTAGCGATCTTGAATAAACTTTTGCAGGTATAGTCCATAAGACACCTTCTAGTTTATTGGTTACTCTTGAGTCAATAATAGCGACAACAGCTGCAGAGATTACAAAAACTATAATCAGAGCAATTATTCCCAAAGTACCTAAAGTGAACTTAATCTTCATTTATTACTTGATAAAATCTTCTAATTGCAACAGTCTACGTTTTTTAAAAAATTTTAGGACAAAATAATGAAATTCGACATATGCTCAGTTGGCAGTGCTTTAGTAGATTTTACTTTCAGTATAGACAAAGAATATGAGAAAAATCTTATAAAGTATGGAATACCAAAAGGGTCCATGACTCTGATTGAGAGGGAGGAGCAAGAAACTTTAATTAATGAATTAATGGAGATGGGTAAAACTCCCGATAAAGCTTGTGGGGGTTCAGGAACAAACTCCACAGTTGCTGCTTCGCTATTTGGAGCAAAATGCCACATGACCTGTATAGTTTCTGATGACGACCATGGAAGATTTTATATAGAAGACCTTTCATCTAATAGGGTTAGTCATACCAACCCTCCCATCTCGTCGGAAATTTCTTCTGGAAGGTGTTTGGTTATGGTTTCTGATGATGCTGAAAGAACTATGTGTACTAATTTAGGAATTAGTACGGAATTCTGGACATCTGACTTGGATGCAGAAATAATCAAAGCTTCTCATTATTTATTCTTAGAAGGCTATCTCGTGGCTTCTCCAAAAGGAATGGAAGTTTGCAAAAAAGCCATAGAAGTTGCAAAAGAAAGTGACACTAAAGTATCCATCTCTCTGTCAGACCCAAACATAGTTAACGCTTTTAAGGATGAAATTAAAACTCTGCTAGACATGAAATGTGATCTTATATTCTGCAATGAAGATGAAGCTCTTGCTTATGCTGAAACTGATGATATTTCAAATGCTTTTCAAATCTTTAAAGAAATATCACCTAATTTCTTAATCACGCAAGGTTCATCCGGCTGTATAGGTTTTGATGGAAAAAATGAATTTAACATACCTGGCATTAAGGTGAATGCTATAGATTCTAATGGTGCAGGAGATATGTTTGCTGGAGCTGTCTTATATTGTATTACTTCAGGGTCAAGTCTAGAGAAAGGAGCCATATTCGGCTGTTACGCAGCTTCAAAGGTTGTTGGCAATGTTGGCCCAAGGTTAATAAAAGATGAGTATCATAAAATAAAGCATAATTTTTTCTAGCTATTAAAAATAGATTCTGATAAATTGCTGCGCGCTCACAATAAAGCCAAAAAAATAATATCTAATAATGCCAAAGAAATCATCTAAAACTACGAAATCTAAGAAAGCTGCTCCTAAAAAAGTTATAGCTAAGAAAGCTGCTCCTAAAAAAGTAACAGCTAAGAAAGTTTCTCTTAAGAAAGCAACTGCCAAGAAAGGCACGGCCAAGAAGCTGACTCCTAAAAAATCTTCTTCAAAAACCGCTTCTACTAAGAAATATGAAGAAGCTCAATTCCTTGCTTCTATAAAACCTTACGCTCTAAAAAAGAATGAGAAGTACATGAACGCTAAACAGAAACAGCACTTCGTAGCCATTCTAGATAGTTGGGCTGAGCAACTACAAATAGAGCAAGATAGAACTGCAGATAAGATTCAAGATAATGTAAGTAATTTTCCTGATGAATCAGATCGAGCAACTCATGAAGAAGAATTTACTCTTGAACTAAGAACCAGAGAAAGAGAAAGGAAGTTACTTTCTAAGATTAATGAATCAATAGATGACTTAAAATCAAATGATTATGGTTTTTGTGCTTCTTGTGGGATTGAAATAGGAATAAGAAGGTTGGAGGCTAGACCCACAGCAACAAGATGCATAGACTGTAAGACGATCGAAGAAATTCATGAACGCCAACAATTTGGATAAAATTCATTTTGGTTAAAAATAACCAAGAAAATAGTCCTCCCGAGCTATACGCTCAGCCTCAACATAACATAAGAATTGAACAAATTGATTCCCACTCTAGGGAAATAATTCATAGCCTCAATAAGTCCGGGTTCAAGGCCTATTTAGTAGGAGGATGTATCAGGGATTTAGTCCTAAATAAGGACCCCAAAGATTTCGATGTTGTTACTGAAGCTACTCCAGAACAAATAAAACAAGTAATTTCGAGAAGCAGGGTAATAGGCAGGAGATTTAAATTAGTCCACGTAAGGAAAGGAAGAAAAATTACTGAGGTTTCAACCTTTAGATCTAAAGGAGGAAAAAGAACGTCTAAAACAAATAAAGGCATTGTTCTGAGAGACAATTTCTACGGAACAATAAGGGAAGATGCTTTTAGAAGGGATTTTACTATTAATTCTTTGTACCTAGACATTAATGATATGAAGATTATTGATTACACTGGAGGCTTTAAAGACCTAAATAATCGACAATTATCATCCATAGGAGATAGTAAATTAAGATTTAGAGAAGACCCGATAAGAGTAATAAGAGCTGTAAGATTTCTGTGTAATCTAGATCTTCAATTAAAGAAATCTTTGAAAAAAGACCTAATTAATTTTGCTCACCTTCTTCAAGAAATACCACCAGCACGAAAATATGAAGAGATTCTAAAGCTATTTCTAACTGGTAACGCTAAGAATAATTTTATTACCCTTCTGGAATTACATGTCTTAAAGTTCTTGTTACCAAATACTGCGAATCAATGCTCTAACGAAAAAAATAAATCTTTTATTCTCAATGCCTTATCGAACTCTGATGCTAGAGTAAAAAAAGGACTACCTTTAACTCCTGCTTTCTTATTCTCCGTATTATTGTGGCCTGGTTTGACTGAAAGGATCGGAGATATAAATTCCAAAAAAACAAAATTACCTACTCTATTAAGATCATCAAACATTATTATCAAACAATGCCGACAAGACTGCTTTATCCCCAAAAGAATAGAAAATATGATCAAAGAGATATGGGAATTCCAAATAAAACTCCTAAAATTCCCACCAAAGTCAAAGTTAATTTTTTCTCATAGAAGATTTAGAGCAGGTTATGATTTCCTGTTATTGAGAGAGGAGTCTGGAGTTAACCTGGGCGGTGCAGGTAAGTGGTGGAAAGAAAACCAGCCCAAATCCAAGCGTTCTTATCAAAATAAATGAATCCTTTTTTTAAAATAGATGCTGTATATTAATTTGAGAAACAATCTCTTATGGAAACTAAATTAATAGATTTAAGTGTATACAAGAAAGTACCGAAGTTTATTGCTGTAGAAGGTCCTATAGGAGCTGGGAAAACAACACTTGCCAAGCTATTATCTGACTCCTTCGGTTATGATACTTTCCTCGAAAAACCTTCTGAAAATCCTTTCTTACCAGATTTTTATATCAATCCATCTCAGGCAGCGCTAGCAACTCAATTATTTTTCCTATTTCAAAGAGTTAAGCAAATTCAAGAACTAAAACAAGGGGACATTTTCTCTTCAAATAAAGTTTCAGATTTCTTGCTGGATAAGGATAAGCTATTTGCAAAAGCTACTTTATCTAAGGAAGAGCTAAAATTATATGAGCAAATATATGAGTACTTATCTTTAGATCTGACCACTCCAGACTTGGTTGTTTACTTGCAAGCAGAAACAAAGACTCTATATGAGCGAGTGATGCATAGAGGAATTGAAATGGAAAAGAGTATAAGTTATGACTATTTAGAGTTGCTTAACGAAACTTACAAAGAATTCTTCTTTGAGTATGATAGGTCGCCTGTGTTGATTGTTAATTCAGATTATCTCGAATTACAATCTAGCAAGAAAGATTACGATTTACTTTTAGAAAAGTTATTGGATTACTTCAATAAACCTGAAGGAGCTAAAATGTATTTTAATCCCGCTCCTACTTTAATTTAAATTTAAACCATGACAAAAGAAACCATATACGAACCGTCAGAAGAAATTATTAACAATGCTATTATTTCAAATGATGAGTTCGAAGAACTTTATAAAGAATCAATCAACAACCCCAATCAATTTTGGGATCAACAAGCACGTAATTACCTTTCATGGGATAAAGAATGGGATGTTGTAAAAGAAAGTGATCTAGTAAAAGGTGAGATAAGCTGGTTTAAAGGGGCTAAATTAAACGCTTCCGTAAATTGCATTGATAGGCACCTAGAAAATAATGGTGAGAAGGCAGCAATTATCTGGGAAGGAGATGACCCTCAAGACTCTTTAAAGATTACCTACAAACAATTGCATGAGTCTGTCTGTAGATTTGCTAATGCCTTGAAGAGAAGAGGAATAACTAAAGGAGATAGGGTTTGTATATACATGCCAATGATTCCTGAAGCAGCGTATGCAATGTTGGCTTGTGCAAGAATTGGTGCAATACATTCAGTAGTATTTGGAGGATTTTCTCCAGAATCGCTAAAAGATAGAATCTTAGATTCTGATTGCGAAAGCGTTATTACTGCAGACGAAGGGCTTAGAGGATCAAAGAAGATACCTTTAAAGAATAATGTTGATACAGCTTTAGAAGATTGCCCAAACGTACACTCAGTTTTTGTTGTAAAAAGAACAAATGCAGAAATAAGTTGGAACGATAAGAGAGATATTGATTATCAAGAGATAATTGATTCAGTTCCATCAGAATGCGAAGCTGAGCCAATGGATTCTGAAGATCCATTATTTATTTTGTATACCTCTGGATCCACTGGTAAACCAAAAGGAGTTCTTCATACAACAGCAGGGTACCTTTTGCAGGCATCCATCTCTCATAAACTGGTTTTTGACTATAAAGATGATGAAATCTATTGGTGTACTGCAGATGTAGGTTGGGTTACAGGTCACTCTTATATTGTTTATGGCCCTCTTGCCAATGCTGCTACAACCTTAATGTTTGAAGGAATTCCAACTTACCCCAACGCTTCTAGATTCTGGGAAGTTATAGACAAACATAAAGTAAATATTTTTTACACTGCTCCGACAGCCCTTAGAGCCTTAATGGCACAAGGAGATGGGTATGTGAAATCTTCTTCTAGAGATTCCTTGAGAGTTCTTGGTACTGTTGGTGAGCCTATAAATCCCGAAGCATGGGAGTGGTACTACAAGGTTGTAGGTGACTCTAAATGCCCTATAGTTGATACTTGGTGGCAAACTGAAACAGGAGCAATGATGATAACTCCCTTGGCTGGATCAACTCCACTTAAACCTGGTAGTGCCACTAAACCTTTTCTGGGTATAGAGCCTGGACTTCTTGATGAGAATGGAAAAGAGATAGAAGGAGAAGGATCTGGAAATCTTGTGATTAAATCAAGTTGGCCATCTCAAATTAGGTCCGTTTATGGAGACCATCAAAGATGTGTAGAAACTTATTACTCTATGCATCCTGGTTATTACACAACTGGGGACGGCGCAAGAAGAGACAAAGATGGATACTACTGGATAACAGGCAGAGTAGATGACGTTTTAAATGTTTCTGGGCACAGATTAGGGACCGCAGAAGTAGAAAGTGCATTAGTTTTACATGAAACAGTAGCTGAAGCTGCGGTGGTTGGATATGAACACGAGATAAAGGGGCAAGGCATTTATTGCTATGTAACACTTATGCTAGGACAAGATCCAAGCGAGGACCTTAAAAATGAACTAATTCAATTAGTTGCCAAAGAAATAGGCGCCATTGCAAAACCAGATATAATCCAATGGGCGCCTGGATTACCTAAGACAAGATCAGGTAAAATCATGAGAAGAATACTTAGGAAAATAGCATCGAATGAAGTTGATAATCTTGGAGACACAACTACACTAGCTGATCCATCGGTTGTAGAAGAATTAATAAATAATAGAGAGAATAAATAATGTCTTTAATGGACTTATTAAATAAAAAAAGCTTATTACCGCTGGAGTCAGAAGCACTCAAAGGTAGAGAAGAAGAAATTGAAATTCCTCCCGAACATTTTGTGAAAGGCACTCCATTAAAAGAACCATTCCCTGAAGGCCTTGAACAAGCAATATTTGGAATGGGTTGTTTCTGGGGAGTAGAAAGACGATTCTGGGAATTAGAAGGTGTTTATACAACAGCCGCCGGTTATTCAGGTGGGTACACTAAAAATCCTACTTACCGAGAAGTGTGCACAGGCATGACAGGACATAATGAAGTGGTCCTGGTGGTTTACGACCCAGCAAAAGTAACTTATGAAAATTTACTCACTACCTTTTGGGAAGATCACGATCCAACTCAAGGGATGCAGCAAGGTAATGATGTTGGTACACAATACAGATCAGGGATCTATTTTTTAAATAACCCTGAAGAAGATGTAATACTTCAAACGAAGTCTCAATACCAAAGTCAATTAGATAGTAATGGCTTAGGCAAAATAACTACTGAAGTAAAAAATGCAGACTCTTTCTATTACGCTGAACATTACCACCAACAGTATTTAGCAAAGAATCCTGATGGTTATTGTGCTTTAGCGGGTACAGGGGTAAAGATTAAGTAACTCCCTTCCAAACAAAATCATTACCTTCTTTAGATATAAGATTATCCTCTTCTAACTTTATTAAATGAGCTAACAAAGAAGCTTTTGCAATAGGGAAAAGGGAAGAATCCACATCGTCATACACCTTTTTAACTAAAGATTCAGGATTACCTTTAGTAGCTTCTTTCAAAGCTGAGGCAACCTTCTCTTCTCTTTGAAGTCTATGGTTAATAATCCATTCAGCTACTTCATAAGGATTTTCTAGTACCTCGCCATGGCCGGGAGCAATTTTTGAAAGCTTAAACTGCTTTAATTTTTCCAATGAATCCAGGTATTGCTTCATGTTGCCGTCAGGGGGGCCAATTACAACTGTAGATCCATTCATTATATGGTCACCAGTAAAAATAAATTCCTCTTCTTTAAGAATGTAGCAAAGATGATTTGAAGCGTGGCCAGGAGTATGAACAACTTCTAAAGTGTATTCACTTTCTTCAAACGTATCTCCATCTTTTAGAATTTTGTCAGGTTTAAAAGAGTTGTCTTGACCTTTTGAAGTCTCTGTAACCATCCCGTAAGCAGGTATGTCTAACCTTTCTTGTAGCAACCTAACTCCTGGAGAATGATCAGGATGAGTGTGGGTTACAACAATTTGCTTAATCTTGTCGCTTGCAGAAGTTATTGCATCTATATGGGAATCCATTGCTGGTCCTGGATCCAAAACAGTAACTTCTTCATTACCGATCAAGTAAGTATTAGTTCCAGGCCCAGTAAAAACACTTGCGTTACCTGCCGTAACCCTTCTAATTAAAGGACTGATTTGTACTACTTCTTCAATCTGCATTTTTAATGGTCTTCGTAACCTTCATCTCCGGGCAAGAGTCCTACCATCTTGCCGTTTTCCATAAAGAACTTGGGTTCTATGGTTGCTATATCGTATGGATTTATAGAATTTTTATCTTCTAAAAGTTCCTTGGTATTGCTATACCCACAGATGCTCTCTAAATTCTTAATGGTAGGCATAATCATCAATAACTTACCTTCTTTAAACTGTTGCAAAGCTTCCTCTGGTTTTATCCATATACTGTTTACGCTTTCAGATCCATCATGAATAGCTTCCTGTCCTTCAGGAGTCTGTGCGATAAAAAATCTTGTGTCATACCTTCTCTTTTCTATCTTAGGAGTGATCCAATGAGCTAGATATGCAAGCCTATCTGTGGCCAAGAAAAGTTCTTCGCTTTTACACATGTCAGCAAGAACCTTTTCGCCATTGTTTAATCTTTTTCTGTAATCTACAAATCTGTCATTCTCAGACTCATCTTCAGGATCAAAATTACTACCATCTTTTCTATAAGCCAATAGTATTCCCACTTCTTCAAAACACTCTCTTATAACGGCCACCCAATATGCTAATCCTCCATTTTCAATTCCTAAGGCAGAAGAGGCATCCTGATCACTAACTCCCTGGCAAATTTCACTAAATTCATCAGAAGAGTCCTCCAGATCAACTTTTCCTCCTGGGAAAACATAGGCTCCTCCAAAGTTAGTTTTAGCTGCCCTTTCAATTAAGAATACCTCTATCCCATCTTCTTGCGTATCTCTAACTAGCAAGACAGTTGCGGCGGGTTGCGGCACGGTCGGCTCTTTATTAGGATCAGCCATTTGTGTATTCACACCTTTCAATGGTTCTTTCATAAAATTTCCTTACTTTTTTGAGATTATAATAGACTTAGGTTCTTAAGAACTTAAAACTATAAATTTATTTCAAAGGAATGTCTAAATGAAGGATGAGCAACCTGACTGGTTTAAAGAAGCTTTATCAGTTTCTAAAGAAGAGAAATCGATAATCGTTGAAGAAAAGTCTATATATTATCAACACTGGGGGGATGGAAATAAACCAGGCATGGTGTTGGTTCATGGAAGTGGGAGTCACTCCCACTGGTGGGATTTCATTGCCCCTTTGCTATTGGACGATTTTCAGGTAAGTGCCTTAGATTTGTCGGGCATGGGTGATAGTGAACGTAGGGAAGATTACTCTGCTGAAGTGTTTGGCAAGGAGATACTTAAGGTGGCTGAAGATAGTGGCTTCTTTGAAGACAACAAAGAACCTATCATTTGCGGACACAGCATGGGGGGTTTTATGAGCGCTACCGCAGGATATATTTCTGATAAACCTCTTAAGGGTGTAATTATGATCGATTCTCCTATACGTCCTCCCACATACGATTACTCATCACACGTAAGAAGTGGGCCAATAAGGAGAATCAAAACTTATCCTAATGAAGAAAGTATCCTTGAAAGATTTAGGTTAACGCCAGAACAAGAATGCGATAATGAATTTCTTGTTGATTACATAGCTAAATGGTCAATCAAGGAAGCTGGGAATGGCTATCAATGGAAATTCGATGACACCATCTTTGACAAGCTGGGCGTGTCTCACATGGGAAGGAATATAGCTTTTGATCTTAAATGTAACTTAGGCATAATTTATGGAACCGAAAGTTTAATGATGACTGATGAAATTTTGGATTTTATAAAAGAAAATGTACCTCAGGACACTCCCATTATTCCAATTGACCAAGCTGCTCATCATGTGCCCTTGGATCAACCTCAAGAACTTGTTAAATCGATAAAACTTATAACTAAAGGTTGGATGTAATAAATGTTCCTAACTCTCTTAGCGTTATTATTTCTTTACTTCTCTTTTTCAGTCCACAAAGCTCTCTATAAAGAAGAAGTAGCCTATGGATGCACCTCTCTTAGTGTATTAATGTTTGTGGACGTTAGTTTATTGCTCTTAATTTACTATGCCTTCTTCAACTAAGAACTAATTTCTTGGAGGCAACCCTTTTACCATACTTAAAGACCTTAGAGGGGCTCCTTCCCTTCTAAACTTTGCAAGCTCCTGATATTCAGGGTCGTTGTACCAAGCTTCAGCTGCCGTTTCTGAAGGAAAAGAAAAAATAATCATTCGGCCACCACTTAATGGTTCAGGCCCTTCCATGTGCTTAAAAGAATCATCAAAAGTTAAGAATTCTCCACCGTGTTTTTTAAGAATAGGGAAAAATCCTTTTTCATATTTTAAGTAAGTGTCCTTATCTTCAATTTCTAAGTTCACTACCATATATACTTTTACATCTTCCAAAATTTACTCTTCCTTTTAAGATGCTTTCACAGACTGAAGTCTGTCGTCAATTATATTCTTGGCGTCTGTAACTAATCTGGATACCATTTCTTCGCAAGAAGGAATGTCTTTAACTCTTGCCACTGAAATGCCTGCTGACCATATGCCGTGCTCAAGATCACCCTCTTCAAAAACAACCCTTCCTCTTTGACCAGCCACTAGATCTTTAACGTCTTCAAATGTGGCGGTACCAGTTGATTCAATCTCTACCACTTCACTGGATACTGAATTCTTAAATACTCTGGCAGTATTGTGCATGGTTCTAAACATAAGGTTGGTAGAAAGCTCATCAGCTTCTGTCATTTTATCTTTTACATTTTGATGCACACCGGCCTCTTTAGTCGCCATAAATCTTGTTCCCATCACTATGGCTTCTCCTCCAAGTGCTAAAGCAGCAACTAAACTCTTTCCATCACTAAAACCTCCGCAACCAGCAACTGGAACATCTAAAGCTTCAACGGCTTGAGGCAATAACACTAGAGAAGGAATATCATCTTCTCCAGGGTGACCTGCACATTCAAATCCGTCTATAGTAATAGCGCTTACTCCTACTGCCTGAGCCTTAAGGGCATGCCTGACTGACGTGCATTTATGAATAACTTTCACGTCGTACTCATTAAAGAGTTCCATAAAAGGTTCAGGACTCCTTCCAGCAGTCTCAACAATTTTAACGCCCGAGCCAACTATAGCTTGTGCGTATTCTTCGTACGGAGGAGGATTAATCGTCGGTAAGATTGTTAAATTTACGCCGAAAGGCTGATCAGTCATTTCCTTAGTCTTCTCTATTTCTTTAACTAAGTCTTCGGGTGTTGGTTGACTTAAAGCAGTTAATATCCCTAAAGCACCAGCATTAGAGACTGCTGAAACTAATCCTGCAAAACCAACCCATTGCATTCCACCTTGTATAACAGGGTGTTTAATTCCAAATAATTCTGTGATTCTTGTTTTTAACATTTTCTTTACCTTATATTCTTATTTTATTCTTAATCTGCTTTAGATTGATAGAATGATAGTAAGATACTTCAACAAAATTAAGAAGAAATAATTTATGACAAATAAACTTCCTTTATTTATAGATGGTAATTTTGCAGACAGTAAAACTTCTGAATGGTTAGAAGTCTTAGACCCTTCAACTCAGACAGTTCTCTGCCAAGCTCCCTGTGCAACAGACAAAGAAATAGAACAAGCCATTAATTCAGCGAAAGATGCTTTTATAGGCTGGAAAGAGACTCCTCCACCTGAAAGATCTAGGGTGATGATGAAATATCAAGAATTATTGAAACAAAATCAAAATGAAATTGCTGCAATATTGAGTAAGGAAAATGGCAAAACTCTTGAAGACGCCAAGGGCGATGTGTGGAGAGGAATAGAAGTAGTAGAACAAGCAGCCAATATAACTCCCTTATTAATGGGTGAGACGGTAGAAAACGTAGCAAGAGAAATTGATTCTTACAGCTACACACAACCTATAGGAGTTTGTTTAGGCATTACCCCTTTTAATTTCCCTGCAATGATTCCGCTCTGGATGTTTCCCATGGCAATTGCTTGTGGGAATACTTTTATTCTAAAACCTTCTGAACAAGACCCCATGACGTCTAATAAGCTTGCGGAATTATTTGTCGAAGCAGGAGCTCCCAAAGGTCTTCTCCAAGTAATTCATGGCGATAAAAAACAAGTTGATCTACTAATTAAACACCCAGACATTAAAGCTATTTCTTTTGTTGGTTCAGTCCCTGTTGGTCAATATATTTACAAGACGGGTACGGAACATTTAAAACGTGTTCAAGCATTAGCGGGTGCAAAAAATCATATGGTGGTAATGCCAGATGCGCATAAAAAGAAAACCATAGATAATTTGGTAGGATCAGCAGTAGGAGCTGCTGGCCAGAGATGTATGGCTATAAGTGTAGCTATCTTTGTTGGAGGCGCTAAAGATTGGGTTAATGATTTAAAATCTGAAATGGAACTTATAAAGCCCGGCCCTTGGGATTCAGAAGAATCAGGATTTGGTCCTTTAATAAGTAAAGAAGCTAAAAAAAGAGTTCTGCAATTAATAGAAAAAGGTAAGAAGGAAGCAAAGTGTTTGCTTGATGGCAGTAACTACGAGGTAGAAGGCTATCCTGAAGGAAACTGGATTGGCCCAACTCTTTTTACGGACGTGAGTACAGAAGCGGAAATATATAAAACAGAAATTTTTGGTCCTGTCTTGGTTTGCATTAGTGTCGATACCTTGGAACAAGCTATAGAATTAATTAACAATAATCCATTTGGCAATGGTACTTCTATATTCACTGCTTCTGGAAAATCGGCAAGAAAATTCAGGCATGAAATTGAAGTTGGTCAAGTAGGCATTAACGTCCCTATTCCGGTTCCTCTTCCTTTCTTTTCTTTCACAGGGTGGAAGCAATCATTCTATGGAGACTTGCATGCTTATGGAAAACAAGCTGTTAGATTTTATTCAGAAACTAAGACAGTAACCGAAAGGTGGTTTGATGAGGATGAAGATAGTTCGGCCAACCTAACCATTAACCTAGAATAATTGATATGGATTTTGAATTAACCTCTGATCAAAAGAATTTCCAAAACCTTGCTAAAGATTTTTCTGACAAAGAACTGAAACCGCATGCTGCTCGTTGGGATAAAGAAGAAGAATTTCCTTTAGAAGCTATCAAAAAAGCTGGAGATCTAGGCTTTTGCTCATTATATGTTGATACGGATTTAGGGGGGATGGGTTTAGGCAGGCTTGATGCTTCTATTGTTTTCGAACAATTAGCTTCTGGGTGCACGAGTACAACTGCTTTCTTAACCATTCACAATATGGCTATTTGGATGGTAAGTAAATTTGGTTCGGAAGAATTGAAGTCTGAATGGTTCCCTGTTTTGAGTTCAGGATCTAAGCTTGCTTCTTACTGCCTAACTGAACCTAACTCTGGATCTGATGCAGCTTCCTTAAAGACAACAGCCACTAAAGAAGGAGATTCTTACGTTATCAATGGATCTAAAGCCTTTATATCAGGGTCTGGTTCAACTGACTGTTTAGTATTGATGGCTAGAACCGGCGAAGAAGGCCCTAAAGGTATATCTTGTTTTCTAATACCTGCAGATCTTCCTGGTATAGAGTACGGAAAGAATGAATCAAAAATGGGATGGAAGAACCAACCAACCAGACAAGTATCTCTAACTGATGTAAAAATTCCTTCAAAGAACCTAATCGGCGAAGAAGGCCAAGGATTTAAGATCGCCATGCAGGGTTTAGATGGAGGAAGAATTAATATAGCCACCTGCTCTATTGGAACAGCGCAATCCGCCCTTGAAGACGCCCAAGAATACATGAATCAAAGAGAGCAATTTGGGAAAAAAATATCTGAATTCCAAGCCCTCCAATTCAAAATAGCCGATATGACAACCGAACTTATTGCAGCTAGAAATATGGTAAGGCTGGCAGCTTCTAAATTAGATAAAGATCATCCAGAAGCAACTACTTATTCGGCCATGGCGAAACGTTTTGCTACCGATGTAGGCTTCAATGTCTGCAACGAAGCGCTACAAATCTTTGGAGGGTACGGATATATACAAGAGTATCCACTCGAACGTTATGTAAGAGATGTTCGTGTTCACCAAATTCTGGAAGGGACCAATGAAATAATGAAAATGATCATAGGCAGAAGAATGATTATGGAAGACGCAGCTAAAATTATTCAATAAGAAATGCCTGACAATGATTTATTAATTGATGAAATCGAAACAGACAATGGTTCGAAGATAGGTCATATAATTCTTAATTCCCCTGAAACACTCAACTCTTTGACCCTTGCCATGGTTGAAGGGATTTCAAAACAATTGAAAGACTGGGAGAAAAGAAATAGCTTGAAGGCAGTGCTTATAGAAGGAGCAGGAGAAAAAGCCTTTTGTGCAGGTGGAGATATAAGGGCCCTTTATGACTCCATGATTGAAAGTCCTAAGAAATCAATGTATGCCGAAGAATTCTTTGAAAAGGAATATAGACTCGATTATCAGATTCATAAATATCCCAAACCTGTTATCTCTATTTTAGACGGAATAGTGATGGGTGGTGGAGCAGGTTTAATGTTAGGCAGTCATTATCGCATTTGTACGGAGCGCACACGTTTTGCGATGCCAGAAATAGGAGTTGGACTCTTTCCTGATGTGGGTTTTACATTTTTCATTAATAAGCTTCCTGAAGGTCTAGGCAAATACATGATGCTCACAGCAACTAATTTAAAAGCTGCTGACACGCAATTTTGTGGATTAACTAACCAATATGTAGATTCATCGTTCCTAGAGGACTTTTACAGCAAATTTAAATCAATAAATTGGGGTGATGATATTAAATCTAACCAAATTTCTATTGAGAACCTGTTAAATGAATTCAATGTACCTAAGAACCTTGATCTGCTTCCTCAGGGAATGCTCGAAGAAAGATTGGACAAAGTACGATCTCTTACAAAAGGCGATGATCTACAAGAAGTTGTTGGGAATATATTGAACAACGCCACTGACGATGAATGGTTCGTCGCCGGAAAGTCAGGGTTAGAAAATGGATGCCCTACTTCCGTTCACATAATATGGGAACAATGTAAGCGCTCTAATGAACTTACCCTAGAAGAAGTTTTTAGTTTTGAATTAAATCTAGCCATTCAAATCACGAGAAGAGGTGATTTTTCTGAAGGCATAAGGGCAGTTATTATTGAAAAAGATAATTCTCCAAACTGGAAATTCAAAACCATTGCCGAAGTGCCACGAGATTGGGTTCAAGAACATTTAGAACCTGCATGGAAGTATAATCCTCTAGAGGATATATAAAATGGAGAAAATTGGTTTTATAGGTTTAGGAAATATGGGAATGCCAATGGCCCAAAACTTAATTTCAAACGGAATGAAAGTAAAAGGCTTTGATGTTTCTGAAGAAATGCTTAAACAAGCATCAGAAAATAATATCATGGTGTGTTCTGACGCTCTCCAGGCCTCTAAAGAAATTGATGTCTTAATTACTATGCTTCCTAATGGTGAAGCTGTTTCAAGCGTATTTAATTCAGAGAGTCTATTAGAAAATATAGACCCTTCAGTCCTAATAATAGAATGTTCAACTATAAACCCTAAGACCTCGAAGGAATTATCCTTAAAAGCGTTATCTTTAAATTTAGAAATGATAGATGCTCCTGTATCTGGGGGCGTAAAAGGCGCTGAAGAAGCAGGCTTAACTTTTATGGTGGGTGGATCAGTTGAAAACGTAGAGAAAGCTAAACCAATCCTTTCTAAGATGGGGAAAAACATCTTTCATGCGGGCGATAGTGGTTCAGGTCAAATTGCTAAGCTGTGCAATAACATGCTTTTAGCAATACACATGAGTGGGACAGCAGAAGCTTTATCAATGGGGGTAAAAAGTGGTCTAGATCCCAGTGTATTGTCAGAAATCATGTCTAAAAGCTCTGGAGGGAATTGGTCACTTGATAAATACAATCCCTACCCTGGAGTGATGACCGAATCTCCAGCAAGTAAAGATTATCAAGGGGGTTTCCTAAATAAATTAATGATAAAAGATCTGAACTTGGCAAAGGAACTGGCTCAAGATTCAAAGACTGAAACGCCTATGGGAGATTCTGCTAGAAAACTTTATGACGAATTAATTGAACAGGGCCTAGAAGACTTGGACTTTTCAAGTGTACAAAAGTTATTTAAATAACACCTGATATCAAAATAAAATTTAATGAATTACACTAATCAAACAATGAAAATAGTTTCATATTTTGCTCTTTTTCTAAGCTTAACTTTATCCAGCTCTTTGTTTGCAAATCGGGGTTTAGAAATTGCTTTATTAAGCGATAAGAACAATGAAGGTTATGGCGATAGCTCTTCTACCATGACTATGGAGCTGATTAGCAAGAAAGGCGATGTGGTTACTAGGGAGCTAAGATTTAAAAGGTTAGAAGTACCTGAAGATGGTGATAAATCTATTGCAGTCTTTGAGAGCCCCAGAGATGTAAAAGGCGTTGCAATCTTATCTTATGCTCATAAACAAGAAGCAGATGATCAATGGTTGTATCTACCAGCCCTGAAGCGAGTGAAGCGAATAGCTTCAAAAAATAAATCTGGACCATTTTTGGGTAGCGAATTCTCTTTTGAAGATTTTTCTTTCCAAGAAGTTGAAAAATACGAGTACGAGTACATAAAAGATGAAAGCTATTTAGGAAAAGATTGTTTTGTTATCAAAAGAATACCTTTAGATCCTTATTCAGGTTACACCAAGCAACTGGCATGGATCGATAAGGAGAATTATTTATTACAAAAAATTCATCACTTCGATAGAAAGTCATTCCACCTAAAAACTCAAACATTTGGTGAATACAAGCAGTACTTAGGGTTCTTTTGGCAGCCCCATAGAATAGAAATGCAAAATCATCAAAACGGAAAAAGTTCAGTACTTAAATTTGAAGAAGTTTTCTTTAAACAAGGTTTAACAGCTAACGACTTCTCTCAAAATAGTTTAAAAAGATCTAGGTAAATGCAATCAAATGCAAAATACCTTGCCTTATTCTTAATAAGTTTTTTTCTGCTTCCTATTAAGGCAGAGTTCATTGGTGAAATAAGTCTAGATAACAGACATTTCTTTAACGATGGCGCCTTAGGACAAGACAATAATCACTCCTCTATAAGTTTCTCGCCCGAGATATTTGAGAACCTTGAAGACGATCGGATATTTCATTTTAAAGCTAAGTTAAGAAACGACAATAAAGATACGGAGAGAAATCTGGTTGATATTCAGGAGTTATATTTTATTGAGATAGGAGAATCTAAAGAAATAAAATATGGAATGAGCAAAGAATTTTGGGGAGTAACAGAAACATCTCATAGAGTTGATATCATCAACCAAACTGATACAACTGAGAGTTTTGATGGTGAAGATAAGTTAGGCCAGCCCATGGTAAAGGTATCTCTTGAAAAAAATTGGGGAAATATAGATTTGTACGCTCTATTGGGTTTTAGAGAAAGAACTTATTCTGGAGATAAAGGTAGGTTAAGGCTGCCGGTACTAATCGATACAGATAATCCTATTTACGAATCTTCGGCTAAAAATAAAAGAACTGATTTTGCTATTAGATGGAGTCATTATTTTGATGAATTTGAAGTAGCTTTATCTCATTTCTCTGGTACCTCTAGAGAACCTAGATTGATGCCTTCTGCTAAAAAGTTAAACCATTTAACTCCCTATTACGAAAAGATTAATCAAACAGGTCTAGAAGCTTTGTATCTAATCGGCGGCCTTGCATTAAAATTAGAGGCTATAAGACGCAGCGGCCAAGGTGATACATTTTCAGCTGCGACTGCGGGATTTGAATACACTCAAGTTGGAATAGCTGATTCTAGAATTGACCTTGGCTGGATCCTTGAAGCCAATCATGATGACAGGCTAAGTAACTCTCCTTTTGTTGTTGGCACTAGACTTACCTTTAATGACAGTTACGACTCACAGATATTGTCAGGTATGTTTATTAATGAAAAGACAGAAGAAATTGGTATGCTAATTGAAGCCTCAAGAAGAATAGCAAGCTGTTGCATGATCTCATTAGAAGCAATGTATTTTGATGACGCGAATGAAGACAATGGAGAAATTAAGTTGTTTGGGCCCTTTAAAGAAGACGATTTCATGAGGATTGAGTTCATATACTATTTTGGAGAATAAATGGAATTTCTAAAAAAAGAGAACCTGTCAAAATTTATAATCAATAACAGGATCGTATTTATCTTTTCTTGTTTGGTTCTGGTCTTAGTTTTAGGCAGAGGAATAACTAGTGTGGTTTTTGATCCAGACATGGAAAGATTTTTTCCTCAAGGTCATGCTGCTACTTCCCTAAGCTATGAAATAGATGAAACCTTTATTCGAACTGACAATTTAGTAATTGCTATCAACGCTAAAAATAATTCAATTTTTACAAAGAAAACCTTATCCCTAATCGAAAGTCTGACTGAAAAATCCTGGACAGTGCCTTACTCTATAAGGGTCGATAGTCTTACCAACTATTCTTACGTAAGGTCTGTAAATGATGACTTATTAGTAGAACCCTTTATTGAGAATGCACTTTCTTTAGAGGACAGTTTTATTGAGCAGAGAGAAAAAATTGTAGTAGAAGAAGAGATCATATTTGGCTCGCTTATTTCTAAAGATAAAAAAACAACGGTAATAAGCATAATTGTTGATCCTCCAAACCCTAATGCAAACCTCAAGCTCATAGACACAGTTGAATACATTCTTGAATACGTAGATGAGGCTAAATCTGATCATCCAGAATTAGATATAAGGATATTAGGAACGCCTTATCAAGAATACATAAGCCCGAAAATGGTTTTGTCTGAAATGCCTATTGTTATGCCTTCAATGTTGCTATTAATTCTTGTTTCCGTTTTCTTTCTGTTGAGAAGTGTCTTCGCGGTGTTGGCAACAATTATGGTTATAGTTTTAAGCTTAATCTCAACATTTGGTTCTGTTGGCTATATAGGCAATGCGTTAAATCAAATGGTTATAACTATTCCTATTCTAATTATTACTTTAGCTCTAGCTGATTGCGTGCATCTATTTAGTATCTTCTTTCAACAAAGAGCTAAAGGGCATTCAAGCAAAGAGTCTATGGTTAGGAGTTTAGAATTGAATTTACAACCACTCTTTCTTACAACCTTAACAACTTGCATCGGATTTCTCTCATTTAATGTGCTTGATGTGCCTCCTCTTCAAGATTTGGGTAACTACGTATCTATAGGCATAGCAATGGCATTTATATTTACAATCTTTTTTGCAGCGCCTTTGTTTTCTTTTTTTGAAATAAAAGCTCCGAAATCTGTAAACCAACAAATTAATTTGTCCAGAAAAATAGCTAAATTTAGTCTAAAAAATAGTAAAACTTTACTTTGGTCAGTCCCCTTGGTGTCTGTATTACTTATGTGCCTTATTCCTTTAAACACTTTAGATGAAAACCCTACTCAAATGTACGATGATGGATTTACCTCGTTTTCAGCAGATACATTATGGTTAGACGAAATGCTTGGCGTAACTTTTCCAGTTAGCTTTAAAGCCGACTCGAAAAATGGAAGCGTATCGGAACCTGAATTCTTAAAAAAGATAGATAATTTTACTAAATGGCTGGAAGCTCAAGAAGAGGTAAACCACGTTACTTCTCTTGCTCATACCATGAAAAACCTCAATAAGAGTATGCATGGCGATGACCCTGAATGGGAAACAATTCCTGAAAGCGAAGAATTATCATCACAGTATTTATTTTTCTATGAAATGTCCCTACCCATGGGTCTAGATCTAAATAGCTCGATCAGTCAGGACAGATCTTCTACAAAAATTTCAGCAAACTTAGATGATATGAGCGGTAAAGAGTTTTTAAAGTTTGATAAGAAAGTAAGAGCTCACATCCAAGAAAGCAATTTAACTGAAATTATCTCTCCCGCTGCTGGATTTAGAGTAGTCTTTTCTCATATAAGCATGGTGATCGTTAATTCTCTGCTTTTTGGTGTTTTCTTAGGTTTGTTATCAATCACGTTACTGCTTGGTTTATTTTTTAGGTCCATCCCCTTCGGTGTGCTATCTGCTTTTCCTAACGTCTTACCCATAGCGTCAGCCTTTGGAATTTGGGCTCTATATGATGGCCAGGTTGGTTTCATGGTTGCAGTGGGAATGGGTTCCACGCTGGGAATAATAGTCGACTTCACGGTCCATTTATTAAGTAAATACGATCTGGCTAGAAGGGAAATGGGTCAAAGCCCGGAAGAAGCAGTTGTGTTTGCCTTTGAATCCGTTGGTTTTGCTTTGATCGTTATGACGATTGTAATATCACTTGGATTCTTGGTTCTTAACTTAGTTAATTTTATGCCTCTTCACGACTTTGCTAGGTTCTCAACCATATCCTTCGTAATGGCCTTAATTATAGACTTCTTACTCTTCCCTAACTTGCTAGTTAAGTTCGATAAAAGAAAATTCTAATTCTTAGCTTTAGTTAAATAAAAAGCCAGAACAACACAAGGCACTAGCGTTAGGCCAGCAAATATATAAGTAACGCTATAAGTAAAATACTCCATTATTAAAGGGGCAAGACTGTTTCCTATAATAGTAGATAAGTTAGAAAAACCCATGAAAATGCCAAAGTTTGTAGCGCTTGTTTGGGTAGTACAAAGCGCCATTAAAATAGCAAAAATTATTACCTTCACAGCAGCTTCT
>CABXQE010000002.1 GCA_902514295.1 uncultured SAR86 cluster bacterium
ATAAAATAAAAGAAATAGTTAAAGACCCCGAGACAGCTGAAAAATTAATCCCAAAATATCACATTGGAGGTAAAAGACTTTGTGTTGATACAGGTTATTTTGAAACTTTCAATAGAGAGAATGTCCATTTAATTGATTTACATTCCAACCCTATAAATAGAATAGGAGAAAGCAGCATAGAAGCTGATAAAGAATATGATATTGATACATTAATTTTAGCAACTGGATTTGATGCTATGACGGGTGCTCTCACCAGTTTGGATATAGTTGGTAGAAATGGAATTATCTTAAGAGACCAGTGGAAACAAGGTGCAAAGTCTTATTTAGGTTTGGGAATTAGTAATTTTCCAAATCTTTTTACAATTACAGGACCTGGTAGCCCATCTGTATTATCAAACATGATGCCTTCTATAGAACAACACGTTAATTGGATAACAGATTGTATTGGTTGGATGATTGATAATAATAAAAGTGTTATTGAGTCATCTCTTGCAGCAGAGGAAGAATGGATGGATTTAGTTAATGAGATCGCTGGCATGACCATTTTTAAATCCACGGAATCTTGGTACAACGGATCAAATATTGATACTAAGGCTAAAGCATTCCTTCCTTTCATAGGAGTTCCAGTTTATGCCGAAAAACTAGAGGAAATTACTTCAAATAACTATCAAGGTTTTATCTTTGATACATCAAATAATTAAAATAGCATTAAAAAGGCCCCGAAGGGCCTTCTTAACTTTCTTTCTTTAAAAAGGCGGGTCGTTAACCTCTCATAGATTGGCCAATATACTCTCTAGGATTAGAGCAAGAAAAACCTTTTAAATTTTGTGAAGCTTCAGATCCTTCAAGCTTGTCCCAATATAATTCTTGATTTACTCCCATACCGTCTATAGAAGATGTGTATAGCAGTCTTACAAAGTCAGCATCGCCATCATAACCAGCTGATGGAAAAATCATTTTTCTGCCCACGGTATCACCTTGAGATTGAGCGTATATTGCAAAGTCTTTGTAAAGATCATAAACCTTTCTGCCTGAGTAACCTTCTTCAAACTTACAATCTGAATATACAGCCACCATCATATCGCCTTCTTCTGGATCGGCAGGAGTTGAGATAACCCATTGAAATGTACTCATCTGTCTATTATTTGTAACTGGTAAACTCTTTAATAAATCAGAGCCGCCTTGAGTCATCCAAGCATTAAGAGCAGCATATTGCGCAGACTGAGTAGGAAAATTATTTACCCACACGACGTCCAATGCTGAAAGGTCAGCATTAAAATACGGAGTTAGGATTGCAATAGTCATATCATCATAAACACCCTTATCTTCTGCCCAATTTGAAAATTTTCCATACCATCTCGTTAAGTCATCTAAATCTTTGCCTTTGTTAAAGTGACCTATGTAATATTCAGCAGCATTGCCCTCTGGTTCATATTTATATTCATTATCTTCTGCAAAAAGACCAATAGAAAATACCAATACAAAACTTAATATATATTTCATAAATTTCTCCTATAGAAATAGTTAATAATTAAAGATACTAAACGGAGTTCAACGGGGAGTAAATAGTTTGGTTATAGTATTTCCAAATTACTTCTAGAACATGAACCAAAAAAGTTATACTTTAATATACGAGGAGAGTTTTGATTAATGAATAAAAATAATACACTAACTGCAACTGCTTACGTCTTCTTTGCTGTGTCAGTTATACATATTGCTAGAGTTATTTTAGATGGTGAGATGATTTTATTTGGTATCAACTTCCCAAATGTATTATCAATAGTAATATCCATAGGACTTTCATACTTAGGTTGGAACTTACTTAAATATAGAGATTAACAATGATTAGGAAATTCATTCTAATAACTACTATGTTCATGGTTGCGAGTTCATGGGCAGAATCTGAAATTACTGCTGAAGATTTACCACTTTGGCTCAAGCCTGAATTATTGGTTCACCTTTCAGCGATGAATATGAACAAAAGCCAAAATCTTGAATTTCGTGAGGCGCTTAAAGAATGCTTGACTGGCATGCAACGAGTTGTCCAGCGAGAAATCCGTAAGGGAGGAGTTAATATCCCAAAGAGAATAGAGCGTGGGATTAATCGACAATATAGTGATTTTGATAAGCATATGAAGGCGAACCTCACTGAACCGCAACTTGAATCTTGGATGCGCTATCTAGAGGGATTAAAAGTATTAATGGCTGAACAGCAATTTAAAAGACGTTAATATTTTGCTATTAATCAGTTAAAAGCATTAGTGACTTACTCAAATTTGAACACTATAATTCGCGCTTCTCTGGGCGATTAACTCAATTGGTAGAGTGCCACCTTTACACGGTGGAAGTTACAGGTTCAAGTCCTGTATCGCCCACCACTCAAGACTCTTCCATAAACATTAACAACTACTTGGCTTCTATATTTTTAACACACATGTATAGTTAAACCATGAATAAAAAGTTTAAAGAGTGTTTATTGGAAGTCTATCTAGGAGAACAAGCTGGCGAAATGATATTCGAGTCCTTACTGACAACGACTGAAGACGACAACCAACGTTATATTTTTAGCAATATGCTCCAACTTGAAACAGAGGGAAAAGCAATAATGAGGCCTTTACTTGTAAAACTGGGCATACCAATTGAAGAGAATAAATCACTAAGAAATCAAGGTCTTGAGATAGCTGAGAGCTTCAAAGGAATGTCATTTAAGGAACAATTTGAAAACATATATCAATCAGTAAAAAATATTTACCTTCCTCAATACGAAGAATTATCAACACTAGTAGATGAAGAAAATACAGAAGCTTGTTTCATAGCTAATTTCATGGGGGAACATGAGCGTTCTATCTTGTTGGCAGCTGAAAATATAATTAAGGATAAACCGAATCCTGTTCAGCCTATAAGGGACCTACTTAGGTTTCCAATTTGAAAAAAGTAACTCTAACCTTAATGACCTTGCTTCTAGCTTTAGGAGCCTGGGCAGAAGATACAGAAGAATCTGATTCTATTAATAAAGCTATGCAGGTTTTAGATTCTTTTATGTACTCCTTCAACACAAGAGACATGAATAGTTGGTCAGAAACCTTGAATTATCCACATGTAAGAATTGCAGGTGGAAAAGTGACAGTTTGGGATACCAAAGAGGAATATTCTGCAACAAATGTTTTTAATAGACTTACTGCAACCGGATGGGATCATTCTGCTTGGGTGTCCAGAGATGTAGTTCTAGTATCAAAAAATAAGGTACATATTTCTACAGTTTTCCAACGTTATGATAAAGATAATAACCCGATGAAAAATTACCAATCACTATACGTTGTTACAAATGATGAAGGTCATTGGGGTGTTCAAGCTAGATCTAGCCTAGCCCCTTAGATGGAAAGAAGATAAATGAAGAACTTAATCTTTGTCTACGTTTTGTTGTTGACCGTAATTGGATGCTCAGATGGCAAAGAACTATTAACAAACAATGACCCGAGCAAATATCAATTAGAGGAAAATGTTGTATGGGCTTCACCAGAAGGGTTTGATTTAACTTTAGACATTTATTCGCCTGTCTCAAATAGAGGATCTTATCCTGTTTTAGTTATATTTCATGGGGGAGGTTGGCTTATAAATGATAACTCTATCATGGATCAAATGTCTCAATATTTAGCTACTAATAGTGAATACGTCATATGCAACGTGAATTATCGATTGTTATCAGATCAGGATAATTCTGTAACCCTAGATGAGATTGTAGAAGATGCTTTCGGAGCTGTAATATGGATTAAACATAATATCTCTAAATACAAAGGAGACAATTCTAGAATTGCCGTTACTGGAGACAGTGCAGGAGCTCATTTATCTGCAATGATTGTAAATTCTGGAACAAACCTTAGTTCAGATGAGGAGTTCAGAAACAACTTAAGCTTCACGCCTACTTATCTTCCAAACGGGAAGACTGCTGAACAAGCTTCTAAAGAAAATGTCCTCAATGTTCAAGCTGCAATATTAAGTTACGGAGCTTTTGATGTTTATAAGGCAGGTGTAGAGGGTTTAGAGTCTTCTAAGAATCCATTTTGGCTTTTTTCAAGATCTAAAGCTAGAGGGGTATTCGGGAAAGAGTATAGTCCGATAAATAATCCAGCCATGTATAAGGCCCTTTCTCCTATTTATAATATTCCGGAAAGAGAAGAGAAGATCTTGCCCCCTCAATTACTGTTGGTTGGATCGGAAGATGGTTTAACTACTCCATTATCCGTTAAAGAATACGCAACAAAATTAGAATCATTTGGACAAAAAACTGAATACTGGGAGTACGCTAACAGGAATCATGCTTTTCTAGATTCTGGTTCTAATCTTTTTTTAGGTTCCAGTTTTGAAGAAGACGCTCCACAAGCACTAGATAAGATGATAGATTTTTTAGATAGAGTTTTTAAATTATGACTAGCAGATTTACAAATGAACATATTGAAGCTTGGAGAAAAGAAGGAGCAGTTGTGGTTCCTGAATTTTTTAGCGGTAAAGAAATAAAGGCAGTTGCAAAGGATTTTGAGGTTATTTTCCCAGGAAGGAAGGCTGCAGCAAAGGCACTTAACAAGAAACAAAAGGGAGAAATAGGTAATAAATTGCCTTTACAGCTGTCAGGAAAGCAAATGGGTAAAACCACCATGGAGCAATTCCAAAATTTTGAAAATATCCCATTTGACTGTTCTAGTTCTTTAAATCTAATCTCAGTTCATCCCAACTTGATAGAATTTGCTCGAGCAGCTTTAGGGACCAGTGATGTTCGACTTTATCAAGCACAAGCCTGGGCAAAATTTACTGGTGAAGCTGACTTTGACCAAGCTTTTCATTGTGACTTTGGTAACCATACTCTTACGGTGCCTTCAGAAGATGAATGCTTAAACTCCATTACTTTTATTATTTATTTCACTGATGTTACTGAAGCCCACGGACCTACTCATTACGTTAATCGAAGTGACAGTAATCATTTTGATGGAATGAGAAGATTTCTAGAAAAACGTGAAGACCTTGAGCACCAAAAGGATCTAAGAAATTTTGAAAGAAGTGCAGCTGGGCCTGCAGGTACACTTTTGGCATACGGTATTGATGTTTTTCATCGCGGAACTAATCTGACTGAACCGGGAGGTTACCGATACGCCATGACTTCTTGTTTTAAGAAAGCTGGCAATGATGGTATTGGTTATACTGCATGGCCTTGGCACTTTGCCAAACCCTGGCATAATATTTTTGAACACGCGACTCCTGACCAGCTCAACTGTTTTGGTGTTCCTTTACCCGGAGATCCTTTTTGGACTGAAGAGACATTATCTCTAGCTCAATTAAGATATCCTAAGTGGGATATGTCAGAATACTCATAATTAAGTCATGAAATACCTTCACACCATGCTCCGAATTAAAAACATTGATTCCTCATTAGATTTTTTTTGTGGAGCATTAGGCCTTAATGAAGTGAGAAGGATCGAAGTAGAAGAAGGTCGGTTTACTTTAATTTTTCTTGCTGCTGAGGGGGATGAGTCTTCACAAATAGAGCTCACATATAACTGGGATGGTGATGAACTAGGGAAAGGCTCAAGAAATTTTGGACACCTGGCTTATGAAGTAGAAAATATTTACGAGACTTGTTCACGATTAAAAGATTCCGGAGTAACTATTAATAGGCCACCAAGGGATGGCCGAATGGCTTTCGTAAGATCTCCAGATAATGTCTCAGTAGAACTCCTACAAAAAGGATCATCGCTTGAGCCAACAGAACCATGGATTTCTATGGAAAATATTGGTGAGTGGTAGTCGCTGGAATTAATTCAAAAATTTCTAACAATAATAAAATTGTTCTTTAGCTAAGGATATGAAAGGATAGAATATTAATGAAATAAATGAGGAATATTATGAAAAGTATTTTAATCAGTATAAGTATAGTTTTATCTTTAAATGTTTTTTCTGCTCATCATGAGTCAGATGAATCAAGTTTGATGCCAGTAGCAAAGCCTGGTCAGGTGATAGTTACCTATAGAGGCCAATGCCCAGCAGAAAATGCTAATAAGGCTATAAGTATCGTAAAGAAAACCATAGCTTATGAGAAAAAGAATAGTCCAATATCTTATTCCTCTTCACCCGGCATATGGTCTGACGGAACAGTAGGTGCGGTAGATCTACATGATTCATTAGAAGCTATGGAAGAAGCCTTTGCATGGCAAGCTGCTGATAAGAAATGGTCTTCTTTATACGACAAAGTTGCAAAAGCATGCGGAATAACCATTGAAGACTTTGAAGTATTGAATCTAGTGGCCAGATAAAAAATTCTTTGAATATAATGAATCAAACTTCTCATACAGAATCCAACATGAGAAAGGTTGCTTTAACCTCTCTTGCTGGAACAAGCATTGAGTGGTATGACTTCTTTTTATATGGCGCTGCTGCAGGACTGGTATTTCCCAAATTATTTTTTGGAGAAGCTTCTCCTACTACTGCTTTAATTCTTTCTTTCTTAACTTTCGCTGCTGGCTTTATTGCCAGACCAGTTGGAGGAGTGATATTTGGTCATTTTGGCGATTTAATTGGAAGGAAAAAGACCCTAGTAATAGCTTTGATGCTTATGGGGATCTCTTCAACTTTAATTGGCTTATTACCTACCTATGCGACTATAGGTATAGCTGCACCAATCTTATTAACCGTATTAAGATTTGCACAAGGAATTGCTATTGGCGGTCAATGGGGTGGGGCGATGCTATTAGTTACCGAGAGTGCTCCAAAAGAGAAGAGGGGTTATTACGGAGCTTTTGCGCAGGCTGGAGCGCCTGTAGGCGTTATATTGGCTAATTTAGCTTTTATAACTGTCGGATTATTTACCAATGAAGAAGCTTTTCTTTCTTGGGGTTGGCGAATCCCTTTCTTGGCAAGTTTTGTTTTGATTCTTATTAGTTTATACATACAACTTAAATTAGAGGACACGAAAGCTTTTCAGGAATTAGAATCTATGGAAGATAAGACGCCTCAAGATTCTAAAGCTGTAAAGCCTTCCCCTATACTGGAAGCGATAAAAAAATACCCAAAAAGAATTTCACTGGCTGCGGGAGCCTTTTTATCAGTTCAAGTAACTTTTTATATTTTAATTGCTTTCCTTTTAGCTTATGGCGTTGAAACTACTGACATGGATAGAGACGATCTATTAATGGCGGTATTGATAGGTTGCGCCATTATGGTACCTACACAATTTGCTTTTTCTTCTTATTCAGACAGAAATGGAAGAAAAGGTATTTTTATGGCAGGTGCAGCCTTAACAGCTGTGTGGGCCTTCGCTATTTTCCCTTTAATGGCATCAGGAAGTTTTCTTTCTGCTGTTATTGCCATAACGATTGGACTTACTTTTCTTGGAATGATGTATGGTCCTCAGGCAGCTTTTTTTGCTGAACTATTTTCAACGGAAGTTAGATATTCAGGTGCTTCTTTAGGTTATCAACTAGGAGCAATAGTAGGGGGCTCTTTTGCTCCCATAATTGCAACTCTATTATGGAAGAACTACGACATTTTTTGGGTTTCGGTTTATATTGCCTTTGCTTCTATCCTCTCTCTAATTTCAGTTTATATGCTTACCGAAACTTTCCAGAAAGATTTAAACGATTAAGTATTTTCTAAATTAATTTGTTTTTCGCTTAGAACCTTAGCTTCATCTAAATCATGAGTCACAAGTACGATGGTTTGTTTCCTTTCTTTAAATATTTGATCCAGTTCTGCGTATAACTCTTCTTTAAGCTCTTTGTCTAAAGCACTAAAAGGTTCATCTAGCATTAACAATTCAGGATCTGGAGCCATGGATCTAGCCAAAGCAGTCCTTTGCTGTTCGCCGCCAGATATTTCATGAGGATATTTATTTAATAAATGTTCTATCTTAAAAAGATTTAAAAGGTCAGAAATTATTTTAGCTTTCTCTTGGTTTTTTCTAATTCCAAACCCAATATTTTTTGCTACGGTTAAGTGAGGGAATAGGGCTTTCTCTTGAACAACAAGACCCACGTTTCTTTTTTCAGGAGCAACCATTTGATTTACACTTGAAACAATCTTTCCTTGAATAGTTATAGTTCCACTATATGGTTTTTCAAGACCTGCTATAAGCCTAAGTAGGGTACTTTTCCCTGAACCAGAAGGACCTAAAATTGAAACTCTCTCAGCTTTATTAACTGCTAGAGTTGTATTATTTAATGAAATCTCTTTTCCGTCATAAGAATGACTTAAGTTTCTGAGTTCAAGTATTAAATCACCCATTTTTATCCTAATTTATTGGAAGATCTTATCATTTTTGATAAAAAGAAAATTGGTATCAATCCAATTAAGACGATTGCAATTGCAGGAGAGGCTGCCTGAAACATCCTTTCTTCTGCTGCGTATATATATGTTGAAACTGCCAGTGTTTCAAAATTGAACGGCCTAAGGATTAAAGTAGCCGGAAGTTCTTTAACCACTTCAGACATAACTAACAAGGTTGCCGTTAAAAAACTTGTTTTAAGCAAAGGTAGATGCACTCTAGCTAACATTCCCCAACCTGTAGAGCCAAGTAATTTGGAAGAATCATCCATAGATGAAGTGATTCTTTCGTAACCAGATTCAATAGAAGAGTTTGCTAGAGCATAAGTCTTAATAATATAAGCTAGCAATAGACCAAAAATTGATCCAGTTAGAACTATGTTTGTTGAATCAAGAAAATTATTATCTATATAGATCAATAGTTGAACCATGCCAACGGCTAAAATCAAACCTGGGACGGCATATCCGATAGAGAGTAAAGAACTTAAACGGTTAATGATTGTGCCTGGTTTAAATCTAATTGAAAAATTAATAATTAAAGCTAAAAAAGCAGTTAGTAATCCTGAGATAATCGCGAGAGAAATTGAATTAAATGAAGTTTGAATAAATTTCTGATTAATAAAAGATGATTCGCTCTCAAATGCCCAATATATCAGTTCAGTAATAGGCAAAATGAAACCAATAAAGAGGGGAATAAAACATATTAAAAAAGCCCAGAGAGATTTCATATTAGATAGCCTGATCTCATTTTCAGGTCTAAATGAAGAGTCATTGGAGCTAAAAGCTGCTTTATTCCTAGAATTTCTTTCTAGAATAAAGAACAAACCAACCGCCAAGAGAAGTAATGAAGCTAATTGCATTGCAGTTTGCAAATCGTACATACCTTGCCAGGTTCTAAAGATACCCGTGGTGAATGTCTGGATAGCAAAATGATCCACAGCTCCAAAATCAGATAGAGTTTCCATTATTACCAACATCAGGCCGCCAATTGCTGCTGGCCTTATTATTGGAAGGCTAAGTTTAAAAAAAACACCAATTTCACTTAAGCCAAGCAATCTTGCAGACTCTTTCATGGATTTAGATTGATTTAAGAAAGCACTTCTTGAAACTAGGTACACATAAGGATAAAGGGTAAAAGAGAAAACAACGATTGCTCCATATATATTCCTCACGTTGGGGAAAATGCTGACATCAGAGCCTAGATTGAAAATATTCCTAATAAGATTATTGGCATCTCCAAAAGGATCGAATAAACCTGTAAATGTATAGGCTAATATGTAAGGTGGAATTGATAGAGGTAAAATTAAAGACCACTCAAAAAAACTTTTTCCATAGAAATCATAATTAGTAACAATCCAAGCGGTAATTGTTCCTATAAAAAAGACTAAAACAGACACTCCTGATATCAAGAATATAGTGGAGCTTACGTAATCTACTAATACATAATTATATAAGTGAATCCAATTATCTGAATATTCTCCAAATAGGCTGGATAAAACTATAAAAATTGGAGCACAGAAAATGATTAGAAGTGTAAAAGGGAGCACTTCCCATAGCGACAGGTTCTTGAAATTCAATTTAAGTAAATAGTTGTATCTATTTCTAGCTTAAACTAGTAGTTGTCTATTTCCAACCAGATCTATCCATAAGTCTAATTGCTTTTGGATTTAATTCTCCAAATTGTCTTACGGCAGTATTGTCTTCTTTAAAGTTTAGGCCAAAGCTAGAAATTTCAGAGCTAGGCAGCACCCCTTTAACTATTGGGTACTCATAAGATTTATCAACCATGTATTTTTGAACTCTCTTTGACAGCAAGAATTCTAAGAAAAGATTAGCGTTAACAGGATTAGGAGAACTTTTTAATATTCCCGCTCCACTTATGTTTATGTGTACACCTCTATCATTTTGATTAGGGAAATGTATTTTTACATTTTTGGCGGCTTCTTGCTGTTCTTTGCCAGCAGATCCAGAAAGCATAATGCCTATGTAATAGCTATTTGCTATGGCTAAATCAGCTTCTCCATTCGACACGGCAATAATTTGAGATCTATCATTGCCTTGTGGTTTTCTAGCAAAATTTTTCACAAGGTTTTTAGCCCAAATTTCTGCATTTTCTTCACCGAGGTTAGCAATTAATGATGCTACTAGAGACTGGTTATACATATTGCTTGAACTCCTAATGACTATTCGATTTCTCCATTCTTCATTTGCAAGATCTTCATACGTTAAGCCCTTTATCTCACTAGACCGAATTTTCATTGGATTGTAAAAAATTACTCTTGCTCTCTTTGCAACGGCTGTCCATTCATCATTAGGCCCTCTAAGCTCTGCAGGAACAGATGAAAGAATTTTCTCTGATTTTATACTTTGGAATAGACCTTCTTTCTGAACTTTCCATAGATTACCAGCGTCAACAGTAAAGAAAATATCAGCGGGTGAATTTTTCCCTTCAGATTTAATCCTTTCCAAAAGTGCACTTCCTTTTCCAGAAATGATATTTACCTTGATACCAGTTTCTTTTGTAAATTCTTCATAGAGAGCGTCATCAGAGTCGTAGTGTCTTGAAGTGTAAACGTTCACGTTATCGGCAAAGATAATTTCCGATAGAAAAGAGACTAATAATAGATATAGAATTTTTCTCATAAAAGCCATTCTAACTTAATGAGAACGATTCTCAATTAAAATCTAGTTACTTCTTTCTGTAATCTTAGTTTTCTAATAATGTTAGAATTTGCAAAATGATACGTGATGAGCAAATAAGAATTCTGAAAGGTCTAATAAATCACCTGGATTCTAAAACAAATGTTGATGCAGGGGGAATAATGAAAGCCCCAGCAGATACTTATACATCTCAGGAAAGATTTGATAGAGAATGGGATTCTTTCTTTCTAAATCACCCTCAAATAATTGGTATGTCAGGAGACCTGCCTAAAAATAATTCTTTTTTTACTACTGAAGAATTTGGAAAACCAATTCTAGCCACTAGGAACGATAAAGGAGAATATAAAGCCTATGCCAATATCTGCTCTCATAGAGGAGTGATAGTAGAAGGAGAAAAGAGAGGTGAAAAATCCAGATTCTCTTGTCCTTTCCATGGATGGACTTATAGCAACGAAGGCTCTTTAGTGGGCTATCCAAAAAGTGATCAATTCGGAAAAATAGATAAAGATTGCTACGGTCTTAAAGAATTACCGACATTAGAAAAATATGGATTTCTTTGGGTACACCCGTCGGAGAAGGGTGATATTAATCTTAATGAACTTCTAGGATCGAAACTAATCGAAGAATTTAGCTCTTGGAATTTTGAAGAATTAGTTTTAGGCAATGAAGAAAACTATGTAACAGATATGAATTGGAAGTTAGCTATAGACACATTTGGAGAGACTTACCATTTTTCTGTCTTGCATAAAGATACTCTTTTCCAATCTTTCCATGGAAATTGTCAAATGTTTGATAGCTTCAAAAGAAATGGAAGGTTAATACTGTGTAAAAGAGACATAGATGAAATGAGAAAACTTCCTGAAGCGGAGTGGAATATTTGTACAGGATCTTTACCAGTATATTATCTATTTCCAAATATCATTTTTATGCCAACTAATGAGGGAGCCTTTTTAGTTAAAGAATATCCCCTAGAAAACTCACCTCACAAGAGCGTTTCACAGATATCTTTTTATTTTTACCCTCATGTACTTGAGTATGTTGAAAATCAAAAAAGATCAGGAATAGAAGAATCTCCTCTAGAAGAGCAATATGTTGGTTTTGCTGAAGTCATTAGAGACGAAGACTATGTTGTTGCTGCGTCTTCTCACAAAGGACTTCTGTCAGGATCTTTAGATTACCTAACTTATGGAAAGAACGAACCAGCATTGCATCATTATCATAATACCTATAGAGAAGCGCTTGGTCTTCAGTCTTTACCTTTAATAGAAGCTTAAACTTTAAAGCACATCCATTGATGAGTTCAAATACTATTACTTTGATATTCTGTTTGGGCGGATTAACTTTCCTTGTAAATTGGGCAATACTGATCTATTTAAACAATTCAAAACTTGAAAAGTTCTTTTTAGGTAGATTTTCTTTATTAAAAACTCTTTTAACTTATTTGTTATTATCTTCGCTAGGAGTGCTTTCTATGGGAGTTTTATTTGTTTCAGCCTTGATGTTATCTCATGGGTAAAAGGAATCATTAATATTTAAGAAATATGGAAGGAAATTACTCGCTTGAAAATTTTTCAAGATCTAAATTAGAGCTACCTATTAAGGACTCTAAACTTCTACTGCATAGCTGTTGTGCTCCGTGTGCTGGAGAGATCATGGAGGCAGTTGCAGCATCTAATATTGATACAACTGTCTATTTTTATAATCCTAATATCCATCCTGTTGAGGAATATGAAATTAGAAAAGAAGAAAATAAACGATTTTGCAAAACTTTGGGATTCTCATTCATAGATGCTGATTATGATAAAGACAATTGGTTCGAGAGGGTGAAAGGCCTTGAAAACGAACCTGAAAGAGGGAAACGATGCACAGAATGCTTTGATATGAGATTTGAGAGATCTGCTCTTTATGCAAGTGAAAATGACTTTGCCGTTTACGCTACAACTCTAGGAATTTCAAGATGGAAAGATATGAATCAAATAAATGACTCTGGGCATAGAGCCTCTAAAAAATATGAAAAGGTAAGTTATTGGGATTTTAATTGGAGAAAAAAAGGCGGTTCTTCGAGAATGATTGAAATATCTAAAAGAGAAGAGTTTTATCAGCAAGAGTATTGCGGTTGTGTTTATAGTTTAAGAGATACAAATAAATGGCGCCAAGAAAATAATCGACCCAGGATCAAGAGAGGAATCAAGTTTTATAACATATGAACAGACAAATAATTGCAATCGGAGGCGGAGGTTTTGGCAGGAATCCTGGTGAGGGAATAATTGAAGATTATATCCTTAATCAATCTAATGCTAAAAATCCTAATATTTGCTTTATTCCAACCGCTACAGGTGACAATGAAGCGTATAAAAATAATTATTACGCCACTTTTACCAAACTAAATTGTAACCCAGTTCATTTAGATTTTTTTAAAAGAACCCCTGATTTAGAGGGCCTAATAAATGAACAAGATGTCATTTTTGTTGGGGGAGGCAATACAAAGAGTATGCTTGCCGTTTGGAAAGAATGGGGTTTGGATTTAATTCTTCATAACGCTTATAAAAATGGAGTTGTTATGAGTGGAGTCAGTGCAGGAGCTATTTGCTGGTTTGAACAAGGAATAACCGACTCGTGGTCAGAAGACCTTAAAGTAATGGATTGTTTAGGATTTGTGAAAGGTGCCTGTTGTCCGCATTACGATGAAGAGCCGCAAAGAAGACCTTCATTAAAAAAGTTTTTATCTCAAAAAGTTCTTGAGTCTTGTTACGCAGTAGATGGAGGTTGCGCTTTGCATATCCAAGATGAGAAGGAATATAAATCTATAGCTTTTTCGAAGAATAAAAAATCTTTTCATGTTGAATTTAAAAACAATCAGGTTGTAGAAGATTCTTTCCCAGTTTCAGATATTTACTAATTAAAAATATTGTCTAAAAGTCGCTTCTGAAATAGGTAAGAACTGTTAGAATGCTTTTTTTTGGACCGGTAGTTCAGTTTGGTTAGAACGCCGCCCTGTCACGGCGGAGGTCGCGAGTTCGAGTCTCGTCCGGTCCGCCATTTAATGTCTATTAAAAGAAATTCATTTAATGTAACCTAGCAATTGATAGCATAAAATTATGAAGTGGTCTTACACAGGTGGTAAATTAAATGTATCTTCAGATGAAGAAGACCAGCAATTCTTACTAAAAGATCTCATTGAAGAAGCCTCAAGACACCGAGCTAAGAAAAAGAAGGTTTTCATTTTCTTTATAGTTTTTTCTGTAATTTTATTAGCAATGCAGAATTACGGTGCGAGTTTATCTGAGGGCATGTCCATTTACTTTTATATTGGATATTTTTTAACTCCAATAATCATCTCTCTGCTTATATCTGGAATTCTCTACGCTGTTATAAGAAGATCGCCAAAAAAATTTAAGAAATTAAATAAACACTTAAAAGGTTAGTAAAAAGTCCTCGCGCTACCTCCGTCGACCTGCACGGCCAAACCAGTCATATAGTTTGCTTTTTCAGAAGCCAGAAATGTAATTAATGCAGATAGGTCAGTGGCTTCACCAATCCTTTGTAAGGGGATATTCTTAGCTATGGCTTCTTCGAGCTCTTTCTTATCTTTTCCGGTGGATTTAGATTGAGCAGTTAAGATTTCTTCAATTCTTTCAGTTTTTGTTGTCCCAGGGCAAACAGTATTTACAGTTATTCCAAACGGAGCGACTTCATCAGATAAAGCTTTAGCCCATCCAAGAACACCCATCCTTAAGCTGTTAGAAAGAAATAATCCATTAACAGGTGTTTTTACCGAAACTGAAGAGATATTTATGATTCTTCCCCATTTTTTCTTCTTCATATCAGGTAAAACCAGTCTTGAGAGCCTTATTGATGACATCATGGTAGCGTTAAATGCCTTTTGCCAGTCTTCATCATCTAATTGCTCAAAAGTGCTTGGAGGGGGCCCTCCATTATTGTTAATTAAGATATCTATAGATTGAAACTCTTTCTTCGATTCCTTAAATAATCTCTTAATATCATCTTCAGAGCTTAGATCTGTCTCTAAACCCAACACATCAACTTCTGTTGTTTCTTCAATTTCCTTTTTAACGGCATTAATTTTATCTTGATCTCTAGAGCAAATTACTAGATTAACTCCTTCTTTAGCTAAATCTACGGCTGCAGCCTTCCCTAGTCCTTGACTGGAAGCGCAAACAATAGCGTTTTTTCCTTTTAATGAAAGTTCCATATCTCAAAAATTATTACAGATAATTGAATAAAACAGTATGATTATCAGTATATTTAAGTCAATAGGAGGATTCATGGTTTCTTTTAAGAAGAAGTTAATTTTATCTACATGCTTGATGCTAAGCCTGTCTGTTATGACTGGAGAATATGAAGCAAACCAAGCCGGAATGTCTCATGAAAGATTAGAAAAGATAGCACCAACTTTATCCGATTTGTATCTAAAAAATGGAAAATTTCCAGGATTTATTTCTGCTGTGGCTAGAAAGGGAAAAGTAGTTCACTACGAAACAATTGGTTTTTCGGATTTAGAAACTCAAGAACCACTTAAGAAAGACTCTTTATTTAGGATTTACTCAATGAGCAAACCTATAACAGGCGTAGCATTAATGATCCTATTAGAAGAAGGAAAGCTCAGATTGAATGACCCTGTTTCACTTTACATACCTGAATTTGCTGAAACAAAAGTGCTTATAATTAATGAAGACGGAACCACCGAACTTACCGATCAAACAAAAGAAATGACCATACGGGATCTAGCTACTCATACTTCAGGTATAGCTTATGATTTCACTGCGAATGATGAATTGGCAAAAATTTATAGAAAAAATAGATTAAGTCCTTACTTTACATTTGGTGGTGACGAAGTTACTCCAGAGAGTCTTGCGAAAGGGATTATTTCTTCAAATAAACCTTTTTCAAGTATTTGTAATTTTGCAGAAAGTTTAGCTTTAAAAGCTCCTTTAATGCATCAACCTTCTGAAAATTATACTTATTCGATGGGAATGGATGTTTTGGGCTGTATTGTGGAAAGAGCTTCTGGTAAAACATTTAATGCGTTCTTAAAAGACAAGATTTTTACCCCCTTAGGGATGAAAGATACTTTCTTTTCAATACCTAGTTCTAAAAGAGAAAGATTCACAAGTTTATATGCTGAAATAGGAGATTTGAGGGAGTACTTTCCAGATCTGGATTCTAAATTACCGAAAGATTTAACTATGCTTAAGGTTGATGGAAAGATAAATAGCCCTTATTTTGATGAGGCTACTGTTTTTGATGGGGGTTCTGGTTTAGTTTCATCAACTGAAGACTATCTCAAGTTTGCTCAAATGCTCCTAAACGGAGGAAGGCTGGGAGATCAAAGAATAATTAGTAGAAAATCTGTCGAACTTATGTCCAGCAACCATTTACCTGAATCGTTTGCCTCCGATGCGTATTTAGAAACTGCTGGGGGCTATAGAAGGGGAGCTGGATTTGGTTTAACAGTTGGCGTCATTCTTGACCCTGGTAAGGCTGGTCAATACGGTTCTAAAGGTATGTATTTTTGGGGAGGCGCAGCCTCAACAATCTTTTGGGTTGATCCCGAAGAAGAGTTAGTGGCAGTATTAATGACTCAGTTACTAGGTAGCTCAGAGCTTTTAAGGGAGACGTATTCAGCTTTGGTGTACCAAGCTATAGATGATTAGCGGGTAATTTTTTTAATAGATATTAGATTTATATATAGATAATAAGACCATGAAAATAATAATGCCCCTAATTGCTTTCTTGGTATTTTCACTTAAAACTTTAGTCGCTGACAGTCTTCCAATTATTGAATACAGCTCAATAAATCATCCTGTAATTAGTCAAACCGGAATGGTGGTTTCGCAAAGACAATCTGCTAGCAAAGTTGGAGCAGAAATACTAAGAAAAGGTGGGAACGCAGTTGATGCTGCAGTAGCAACTGGTTTAGCTTTGGCGGTTGTATTGCCTAGAGCTGGAAATTTAGGAGGCGGAGGTTTTATGGTTGTATATCTTAAAGATAAAGATAAAACCATAACCATTGACTATAGAGAAAAAGCACCTTCAGCAGCACATAGAGATTTATTCTTAGATGAAAATGGTAATTATGATAAACAGAAAGCTCAGTTCTCTTTACTCTCAGCTGGAGTTCCAGGAACTGTATCTGGCCTTCACCATGCCTTAACAAAATATGGAACGATGACATGGCAAGAAGTATTAGAGCCTTCAATCAAGCTCGCTAAGGAAGGTTTTGCTGTTCCTCACGACCTGGCTAACATATTGGCTTCATCCCGTTACAAGCAAAGGTTATCTTCTAATGAAGCAGCAGCTAGATCATATTATAAGAACGATAACAGTAATTATCAGGCTGGAGAAATACTAAAGCTGCCTGATTTAGCTTGGACTCTGAATCAATTATCCGTTCATGGGCCAGATGCTTTTTATAAAGGAGAGATTGCTAAAAAGATTGTTGAAGAGATGGAAAGGAACGGTGGCTTGATTAACGCTGAAGATCTTAAGAATTATAGAGCCGTTGAACGAATACCAGTAGAAGGAACTTACAAAAATTTTAGAATTGTATCTATGCCGCCTGCTAGCTCCGGAGGTATTCATTTAATTCAAATGTTAAATATGATTGAAGAATTCCCTATTAAAGATATGGGTTTTGGAAGCGCTGATAGTATTCATATATTAGCTGAAGTAATGAAAAGAGCTTATGCGGATAGAAGTAAACATTTAGGAGACATGGACTTTTATGAAGTCCCTTTCAGTTTAATGTCTAAGGATTATTCAAGTTTCTTAAATCAAAGTATTTCAGTTAATTCCAGAACAGCTTCGAAAGATGTTTTTGCAGGAGACCCTTACCCCTATGAGAGCCCAGACACAACTCATTTTTCCGTTATGGATAGATATGGAAATGCTGTTTCAAATACTTACACTTTAAATTTTTCTTATGGATCAGGAATTATGATTCCTGGAACTGGAATGTTAATGAATAATGAAATGGACGATTTCTCTTCTAAACCAGGAGTACCTAATGGTTACGGATTATTGGGTTCTGAAGCCAATTCCATACAAGCTAATAAAAGGCCTTTGAGCTCGATGACTCCAACAATCATATTTAAAGATGATAAACCTTACCTAGTTTTAGGAAGTCCTGGAGGAAGTAGAATAATTACTACAGTACTGCAAGTAGCACTTAATGTTATGGAGCATGATATGAATGTAGCGCAGGCAGTGAACAGCCCTAGAATACATCATCAATGGCTTCCAGAGGTTCTTATGCTGGAAAAAGGTTTTGGACCAGATACTAAGAAAATTTTAGAAGAGAAGGGGTACAAAATATATCCTTCAAGCACCATGGGCAGTGTTCAGGCCATCCTCAAAGAAGGAGATTATTTTTATGGTGCAGCCGACCCAAGAAGACCTAGCTCTGGAGCTATAGCTCCTTGATAGTCATGACAAAAAAACTTCTTTTGCTCTTCTTTTTTAATTGCTTACTTTTAAACAACGCATTAATTGCCAGAACTCAAACCACTTTAGATTATCAAGACAGAATTCATGCTGTGTCCTCAGAGAACTTTATGGTTGTTTCTCAAAACATTCATGCTACTGAGGCAGGTTATGAAATTTTAAATAAAGGAGGGAATGCTGTTGACGCAGCTGTTGCTGTTGGTTTCGCATTGGCTGTTACTTTACCTAGGGCAGGTAATTTAGGCGGCGGTGGCTTTATGCTCATTTATAACAAGGAAAATAATAAAGTTGAAACCATTGATTACCGTTCTGCTGCCCCTAGATCTGCCAAAAGTGAGATGTTTATAAATGATGAGTCAAATGTAGTTAGGTTTGGCCATTTAGTAAATGCTGTACCAGGATCAGTTGCAGGTCTTATAAAGGCACATAATAATCATGGAAAGTTAGGTTTTGCAGAAGTAATGAAACCAGCAATAAGATTAGCTAAGAATGGGATACCTGTAACTCATGATTTAAAATACGCTTTGGAGTGGTCAAAAGAATCACTTTTAGAAAACGTTACTTCTAAAAATAAATTCTACGATAAGGAAGAAAATCCTATTGAAGTTACCTCTTTATTCAAGCAACCAAAACTTGCAAAGACATTATTTCTGATTAGCAGGAAAGGTAAGAAGGCTTTTTATGAAGGTGAGATAGCTAAATGGATAGAAAAGGATTCTCTAGGTAATGGGGGCTTGATTACCTTACAAGATTTGAAATCTTATGAAGCTAAAGACAGAGAACCTATAAGTATAAATTATAGGGGATATGAAATAGTTTCGATGGCTCCAGTTGCAAGCGGAGGTCTCGTTCTACTTCAGATAATGAGTATTTTAGAGAATTTTAATTTAGAAAAGCTTGGCCCAAATTCTGCTGAAACTATTCATTTATTATCAGAATCTATGCAAAGAGCATATGCAGATAGGGCACGTTACCATGGAGATCCAGATTATTATGATGTACCCATTAATAAACTACTATCCAGAGAATATTTAAGAGAAAGGTCTAGATCCATTGGCGCATTAAGGACTGAGGACGGAAAAATCTTTGCTGGTGATATGAGTAAAGTAGATGAAAGTCCTGATACAACACACTTCTCCGTAATTGATTCTATGGGTAATGCTGTTTCAAATACTTATACTTTAGGTTCTTCATTTGGATCAGGTGTCACGATAGAGAAGGGAGGCTTTCTAATGAACAATCAGATGAGAAATTTTTCTCATTTTTATGGAAAATCTGATGAGCTTTCATTAGGAACTAGCGAAGCAAATAAATTAGAGCCTGGGAAGCGTATGATTAGCACTCAAACACCAACGCTAGTATTTAGTCCTGATGGGGAGTTATTTATGGTTTTGGGTTCCCCTGGTGGAGGAAGGATACCCAATGTGATAGCTCAAGTTATTTCAAATGTTATAGATCATAAAATGAGTTACGCGTCTGCCGTTATGGCCCCTAGAATCAATCAGAGGCTAGAAGGAAATTTAGAGTTAGAGAATGGTTTTAGTCCTGACACTATAAACTTGTTGAAGGCAAAGGGTCACAATATTAAACGCTCAATGACGATGGGTAGTGTTCAAGCTATTTTTGTTGAAGACCAAGTGATTTATGGAGTTGCTGATACCAGAAGACCAGGTGCTTTAGCTAAAGGGGATTAGAGAAGGAAATAAGGAACAGAAACAGCTGCGATAAAAGACACTACTAAAATACCTAGAACGTTGATTAAAAATCCAGCCCTAGCCATTTGAGGTACCTTTATTAAGCCAGAACCAAACACTATCGCATTTGGAGGAGTGGCTACAGGCAGCATAAATGCACAGCTAGCAGCAAGAGCGACAGCCGCTGTTACCAATAAAGGATTAAAATCAGATTGAATAGCTATAGCAGCAACTACCGGTAAGAAAGTTGCAGTAGTGGCCATATTTGAGGTCAGTTCAGTTAAGAAAATAATCATTGTAACTACTAAAATTACAATCAATACGATACTTATTCCTTGAGGGATCAGGTTGCCCATCCATACAGCTAACCCTGTAGATTGAACAGCATTAGCTAGACTTAAGCCGCCACCAAATAGAACGAGTAATCCCCAGGGAACATTTTCTTGAGCATCCTTCCATTCCAGTAATGATCCTTTTTTTTCTTTATCGCCACTCGGTAGGAGGAAAAGAAATAGGGCAGATATCATGGCTATACCAGCATCTGATAAACCTTCAAGGCCGTTTATATCATCTAAAACAGTCCTTAGCATCCAAGATACGGCTGTTAAGACAAACACTACAAAAACCTTAAACTCTGCCCCATCAAATTGGCCTAATTCTTGTTTCATTGTGCTTAAGAGATCTTTAGTTTCTTGAGAGGTTTCAAATTCAACTTTAAAGATTATTCTTGTCAGTATTAACCAACTGCATGGAAGCATAATTGCGCTCAAAGGGACTCCAACTTTCATCCAATCAACAAAGCTTATATCCAGGTTATAGTTATCAGCCATAAATGCTGCTAACATTCCATTGGGACCTGTGCCAATAAGGGTAGACATACCTCCAATAGTAGCTCCATACGCTATACCTAATAAAAGAGCCAATTGAAAAGACTCCATCTCATGATCACTTAAACCTTTAACTGTTTCTTTAACGACGGTAATAACTGCAAGCCCTATGGGCAGTAACATAATTGTAGTAGCAGTATTCATAACCCACATACTTATTAAAGCTGCGGTTAACATAAAGCCAAGAATCAAAGATGCTCCATTTGAGCCAGCATACTCAAGTACGAATAAAGCTATTCTTTTATGTAAATCCCATTTTTGAATTGCAGTCGCAATTAAAAACCCCCCAAAGAATAGATAAATAGTTTTATTTGCATAGGGATTAGCTGCACTTTGAATGTCAACAATACCTAGCATAGGAAACATAGCTAAAGGCACTAGAGCAGTAACTGCTACTGGGACAGCTTCTGTTGCCCACCAAACACCCATTAACAAAAACAAAGCTGCAGTTTTATGTGCTTCTGGAGTAAGACCTTCTGGAGTAGGAAGTAACATGACTACAAAAGCAGCGGTTACTCCAAGTAAGAATCCAAAATTTTCTTTGATGAGTGACATTGATGAATGATTTTAAATAAAAAAGGGAGCTTACGCTCCCTTTTTTAATAGTTAAGCTTTACTTCATTCTTAAAGTGAAATCAACGTAGTAATTTCTTCCATAGTCTTGATGAGCATCAGCGTAGTAACCATAGTATCTATCCGCTGTAGGTGCTCTTTCATCTTCAAGATTTTTAACAGCAAATCTAATTCTTGCGTTATGATCTTTTAAAGCAAAGTCATAAGACATAGTTAGATTCAATGTTGTCATAGAAGGAATTAAGTAAGGAACACCACCTTGTGTACCTAATGATGTTTGAACAAACGAACCTTTTTTAAGTCCAGAAAGGCTAACTCTATAAGGTCCCTTGTCCCAAGACACCCTTACAGTGTGCTTGTTATCGTAAATTCCATCTTTTTCAAGAAGGTCTCCAAAGCCTTTTAAAGGGATGGACTCAGGGATATTGCCTGCATCTTTTTCAGCTTGAAGCCTAGCAAATTCTCCACTAGCTTTTTGTTCAAACTTATCAAGAAAAGTTCCAATGTATCTAACGTCAAAGTCACCGTAATCACTTTCAACATTGTAGTAGACTCCTACATCAGTCCCTTCAACAGTCCTTTTGGCCATATTGGTGTATTCATTCTTTATGTATTTAATATCACCAAAAGGGCACACACCCGCAGCAGCAAATCCTGCCGCATCACCTTCATCAGGAGCTTCTCTAACAACTAAAGGGTCTCCAGCAAAAGTTGAACAATTGTTTGTTCCGTTAGCAAATCTTAATAGCATATCGTTAACCGTTTGGTTTTCACGACCAAATAAACCAATAGTTTTATCTTTTTCGATAGTCCATGTATCAACGGTAACGATCAAGTTGTCTGTTGGAGAAAGAACCAGACCAAAAGAAGTGTTGTCTGACTCTTCAGCTTCTAGATTTTCAGCCCCAGTGGCCATTCTTTGAATGGTATAACGAGAATCTGAATCAATCACATTTTCAACACTTTGAACGGCATTAACTTGAAAAGCGGCCCTGTCGTATCTTGTTCCTGATCTCACAACAGTTTTTTCATTTACTTGAATGATATTCGGTGCTCTAAAAGCAGAAGACACTGATGCCCTAAAATCCATCCAAGGAGTTACTTCCCAACCTAAAGCAAGTTTTCCAACAGTTGAGTCTCCATAGTCTGAGAAATCTTCGTGTCGAAGCGCAGATTGCATGTTGATTTTATCCGTTACTGGAATTTGCAATTCGTAAAAAACAGATAACACATCTCTAGAGCCAGAAACATCACCTGTTGGTGATGAATTAAGAACATCAGCAACTAAAGGATAGGTATCGCCTTCATAATCAGTATATGTGATAGTTCCATCAAGTCTTGGGTCTCTATCATCAGACATTTCTTCATCACGATATTCCATTCCCAATAAGAGACCAATGTCACCCCACATATTAGGGTTGGACATCTTAAAATCAATCATGGTGAGTTCACTCTCACCTTTTCTATAAACGTCAATTAATGTCCTTTCTATATTCGAATTAACGCCTGCACTGAATGGGTTATAAGCAGCAGGTGTAGAGTCATATAGAGCTTCTTTCAGAAGGTTATTAGACATTCTGTTTGACGTTACGTCATCAGAAGTAGCTTTTGAATTAACATATGCAGCTTCCCAGTCCCAATCACCTCTAGTGCCTCTAAAGCCTTGAAGGAATCTATAGGTTTCTTTTTGTACATTTACAAGTCTTTGCTTTTCTTCATACCTGTAGTTGTCTATGTAAAGTTCTTTACCAGCAAATATAGCAGTTGGGACACCATCTACATCCACTTTAAGTTGGTTTAAATAATAGTTATCTGGACCAATTCTGTGTTTAGAAGATGAGAACGCATATGAGGCATGTGCAGTTCTGTCACTGTCAGATTCGTAATAAGCAAACTCTGTAAATGACTCCATGCCATTATCCATGTCATGATTAACGAACATAACTATGTTGGTTCTTACTAGTTCAGATCTAACATCAGTCGGACCCCAGAAATTACTTCTTAAAGCTCCGTTCCCGTCTTGAGCAATACACGTCCCATAACCTGTATCAAATAATGGATGGCCTCTGTTAGTACATTTAGCATCACCTAAGGGAAAAATCTCAAATTCACCATTAGAGTCAGTCCAAAGATGATCGTAACTTTCTCCTTTATGCTCTGAAGAACTAACCATATCAAACTGCCCATAAAGAGAGTGAGAACTTAAGTTTCTAAATGAAGTACTTGTTTTCCAAGGAGAATCATCATCAACAAAAGGCCTATGATCTCCTGCACCCCACCTTGGGTCTTCTTGCGCATTGATATTTTCACGATCATAATGGTCAAAGAACACACTTACGTTTGTGTCTCCGTCATTAAAAAATGAACCCCATTTAGCAGTTACTTTAGTATCTTGAGCACCAAAGTGATCATAGCCACCAACCCTTGCTGTTACACTTAGGCCGTCGTAATCATCTTGTAAAACATTATTTATAACACCTGCTACAGCATCTGCGCCGTAAACAGCAGAAGCTCCATCACGAAGTATTTCAAGTCTTTCGATTCCAGTAACTGGAATTAAGTTTGAGTTAACGCTTGTGGTAGGGACATAGTCTCCACCAATTAATTCTGTTTGGTAACCAGGAGAGTTAACAAGCCTTCTTCCATTTAAAAGAGTTAGTGTGTTACCAACCCCTAAGTTTCGTAGGTTATAGGCTCCCACGTCTCCACGAGAAGCATTGACACCACCTGAAGCATCTTCAGCTTCATTAAAATAGTTCTGTCCTTGCTCCGCAATGTGCTCAAGCAGATCATCGCCTGAATCTACACCAGTAGCCTCAATATCCAAGCCACTTACTATCGAAACAGGCAAAGCCCCAGTAATTTTTGCTCCTTTAATTTGAGACCCTACTACAACCACTTCTTCTACTTCAGAGTCATCTTCAGCAGCAAAGAGTGGTACGCTTAAAGCTAAGCAGGTACCAATAAGAGTTATAAACAATTTTTTCATAATTTAATCCCCATTTTTATATGATATAAGTCATTTTATACTTTAAAAGAAAAAATAACATTGACAAATGTAACAATCTGAAAGGACTAGTCTAATACTTGTTTTAACTATAGTCATAGACTAAGGTTATATAATAACAAAAATAAATTAATAGTAGTGCATTGAAAAGTAGGCAATTAGAGGTATTTCACGCTGTTTATACTAAAGGAACAATTACAGAGGCAGCTAAACATTTAAACGTATCACAACCTTCTGTGAGCAAGGTTTTAGCTCATACAGAGTCGCAGCTTGGGTTTCTGCTTTTCTCAAGATTTAAAGGAAGGCTAGTTCCTACTTCGGAGGCCAAGATAATCTTTTCAAAGGCAGATAAGATTCATAAAGGTTTAAATCAATTAAACTTATTAACGAAGAATTTATCTGAAAACCCTTCGGGTTTAATCAGACTAGCCTGCACACCCACTTTGGGATTAGATTTTGTTCCAACAATGGTGTCATCCTTTTCTGAAATATCTGAAGGAGTAAAATTTGAAACCCATACTTTTCATTACGATGAAATACTAAGTCATATAAATGAAGGAAGTATTGATATGGGGATAGCTTTTGAAGCTATACACGGTAACGATTTACACATTAAGAAAATAATAACTGGTAAATTTGTTGTAGTTGCTTCTGAGAAATTTTCTCTACCAAATCGAACACTTAAATTGGAAGATTTAAAAAAAGTTCCTTTTGTTAACATAGAAGGGCCTTTATCAAAGAAATTATCATTGTTTTTTAGAAAAAAAAGGTTCTCTCCAAATATAGTTACCTCTACAGATTCTTATTTCATGGCTTCGTCCTTTGCAGAAAAAGGTTTAGCTATTTCAGTTTTAGATGAAATATCAGCTAATTCATTGTGCGATAAAAAGAATATCTGGGAATTAGAAGAATCTCCTTCAATTGATATATATATTATCCTGCCTAAGAAGGCTTCAAGATCTGTAATAGAAGAAAAGTTCTTGTCATATATAGATGAACAAGAGTATAAAATTAACTCCTAATTATTTTAAAACCTTAAAATTGAATAAAAAAAAATACATTTTATCTCTTGATGGCGGGGGCGTCAGAACTATAGCTTCTATAATTTTCTTACAGAAGTTAGAGTCCAATCTTAAAGTTCCTTTATCAGAAAAATTCGATTTTTTTATTGGAACTTCTGCTGGAGCTATCTCTTGCTTAGGATTGTCGGTTAATAAGATGCCAGCGATTGAACTCATGAATATTTGGTCCAAAGAAAATCTCGTTAAAATCATGACTAATTCTTCGTGGGAGACAAACTTAGGAATAATGCAGATTAATCCAAAGTATACAAATGAGGGAAAAAGAGAAGTATTAACTGAGTTTTTCTCCGATAAGAAATTAGGAGATGCTTCTAAACCTGTAGCAGTTACTTCTTATGATATTGAGAAAAGATTACCAGTTCTTTTAACTTCCTATAATGACCCTGAGGTATCAGTAGTCGATTCAGGCGATGCAACGAGTGCGGCTCCAGTTTATTACCCCACCGCACAAGTTGGAGATAGATTTCTTATAGACGGAGGCATTGTGGCAAATCATCCTGTCTTGCATGGATACGTAGAGGCTAAAAAGATGTATCCAGATAATGAGTTGGTAGTCCTAAGCATTGGAACGGGCTTAAACAAAAGATCTCTTAAAGGCGAAGACTCAAAAAAATGGGGCTTAATCGGATGGATGATGCATGATCTCTTCGGCTTGATGGTAGAAAGTAGTATGGATCATGAACTTGCTGAAGAGTTAATAGGAGAAAATTACCTTAGAATTAATTCGCCTCTTGGAAAAGTTAATAGAAGACTTGATGATAACAGTGATTCTAATATCGAAAGAATAATATCCATGGGCGAAAGTTGGTGGGATGACTTAGGGCAGAAAGCTCTTGACCTGCTGAAATAGTGAAAAAGTACTTTTTTTTAATTATATATTTTGTCGTTTCAGGTTGTTCTGTGAATCCCGTAACAGGAAAACAGGATTTCGTGATGATTAGCGAGAATCAAGAAATTGCTATGGGCAAAAGATATCACTCGCAAGTATTGCAACAAACTCCAGCATATGAAGATCCAGAACTTCAAGCTTACGTTCAAAGGGTTGGTGACTCTTTATCAAAAAAAAGTCATCGTCCAAACTTATTTTATCGTTTTACTGTGTTGGACAGCCCTGATATAAATGCTTTTGCTTTGCCTGGCGGATACGTTTATATAAATAGAGGTTTAATGGCTTACTTGTCTTCTGAACAAGAATTGGCTGCAGTTTTAGGTCATGAAATAGGTCATATAACGGCAAGACATAGCGTAAGGCAATATTCTCAATCCCAAATATTAGGTGTTCTTTCTACTGCTATAGAAATGAATCAAGGCAGGTCAGCAGGTAATTTAGCTAACCTTGCTTCGGGGGCGTTATTATCAGGGTACGGCAGAGAGATGGAATTAGAAGCAGATGATTTAGGGGCTCAATATATCTTTCAGGAAGGCTACTCGCCACAAGGAATGTTTGATGTTTTATCAGTTTTAAAAGATCAAGAAATCTATTCAAAGGCTTTAGCTAAGAAAAGAGGGCAAGAACCTAGAAGTTACCATGGTGTATTTGCTAGCCACCCCTCTAACGATAAACGCCTTCAAGAAATTCTTGAGGAAGTGACTAACTCCTACCCTAAAGGTACTAATAAAATTACAGCTAATTATTTAAATAAAATAGAAGGAATGGTTTATGGAGATTCTGAACAATCGGGTGTTAGAAGAGGCAATGAATTCTTTCATTCAAAATTAGATTTGTATTTCTCTTCGCCCGATGATTGGGAAATTATCAACACCCCAAAAAGCTTGATATTTAGCTCACCAAAAGGTGAAGCAATTCTTCAAGTTCATGTAGAAGATTTAAATTTTAGAGAATCTCCTAGATCTTATATGGATAGAGTTGCCTCAAACCATTACCAAGGTAAAGAATTAAGAATGAATGGGTTTAATGGGTACACAGCATTAAGCAACAGATCTGGAAGGACTATTAGGCTTGCCATTATTTTCAAGGAGAAACAGGTATATCAATTTATTGGTTATGTAAAAGAGAGATTGGACACATTTGATAAACATGACCCAACCTTTATAGAAATAATAAATACTTTTAATCAACTGGATGAAAGAGGAAAAGAACTCTCTAAACCCTTAAGAATTAATCAGTATATTGTTAAAGGAGGAGAAAGCTATAAAACATTAGCTCAAACAAGCAACATTCCTTTCAACCCCCAAGAACAATTAAGATTATTAAATGGAGATTTTCCTGATGACCCCTTAGTTGAGGGTCAAAGTATAAAAATAGTAAATTAATTAAAGGGGGTTAACTAAATGGCCGCCATCCACTGGAATTATAGATCCTGTCATAAAGCTAGAAGCATCACAGGCCAATAATAAAAGCAGTCCATCAAGTTCAGATTCAAGTCCTAATCTGTTCATGGGGATACTCTTTATGTAACTTTGACCCTCTTCAGTCTTAAAGAAGTCATCGTTTATTTCAGTCAATATATATCCAGGTGCAATGGCATTTACCCTAATGCCTGATCTTGCAAGCTCCAAAGCCATACTCTTTGTAAGTTGCACCAGTCCTGCTTTAGCAGCTGCGTAACTGGTTAAGTTTAATCCAACTCTCAATCCCAAGATTGAAGCTATGTTAATAACACTTCCGGGTTTTTTTTGCTCTAATAACAAGTCAGTAAAAGATTTGGCTACTCTATAAGCACCATTAAGGTTAGTTTCCAAAACATAATTCCAACTCTGCTCATCTAAGTCTTTAAATTTTCTGGTGTCATTAACTCCTGCGTTATTAACCAGAATATCTGCTGAACCAAATTCTTTTTTTATTTCTTCGAATAGGTTTTTGACACTTTCAGTTGAAGTTACGTCCAATGAGACAGCATGAGAATTTCCTTTTATTTCTTTTTGCAATTCAACTAAGTTACCCATCCTTCTGGCACTCAATATCACCGTTGCTCCTGCTTCAGAGAGAGTTTTAGAAAAATGTCGTCCAAGACCTGAAGAAGCTCCTGTTACAAGGGCTACTTTCCCACTTAAATCAAAAATATTGGCGGTCATTGCTTAAATAATTTCAAAATATCTGGATAATTCCCAAGTAGAGATTTTATCAACTTCTAAATATTTCCTTTCTTTTTTGTATTCGTTGTATTCCCAAATTCTAGTGTCTGAGAAATGATCTACAAATACATCTCCAAACAAACTCCGCGCTGCTTTTGAGTTGTAAAATAATTCAGCACTTTCACCTAAATTAGAAGGTGTTTGGTGCTCTCTTGGAACTCTAATGTCATAAGCTCCTCCTTCAATGGGTTCGGTAGGTTTAATTTTTTCTTCAATGCCTAATAGACCTGCTCCTAAGGTAGCAGCCAAAGCTAAGTAGGGGTTAGCGTCAGCACCACCTAATCTATTTTCAATTCTCTGACTTGAGGGACCTCCCAGAATAGCACGAAAAGCTGTAGTTCTATTTTCTACACCCCAGGTCATGTTTATCGGAGCCCAGGCACCAGGACAAAGTCTGTTGTAAGAATTAACTGTAGGCGCATACATCACAGAAAGCTCTCTCATGTATTTTTGCAGTCCACCTATAAAGAATAACATTTGATCTGGAATATCATTATCTTCTTTAGAAGCAAAAACAGGCTGTTCATCGAGATCTAATAAAGAAATATGCATATGACCCGATTGACCTGGATATAGCTCCGACCATTTAGCCATGAAATTGGCCATTAATGCGTTTCTTTGGGCCACCACCTTCGTAAAAGTTTTAAATAAAGATGCTTTGTCTGCTGATGTTAAGGATTCATCTACCATAATTGCAGCTTCTAAGACTCCAGGTCCAGTTTCGGTATGTAAACCTTCCAAGGGCATATCCATAGCCGTACACATATCCAAAATTTGATGATACAAATCTGAGTGAACTGAGTTGCGTAAAATAGAATATCCAAACATACCCGGAGTGAAATTATTCAAATTCCTATACTTCTTATGCCTAATAGAGTCGGGAGTTTCTTTAAATAGGAAAAACTCATACTCAAATGCAGACTTTGATTTATAGCCTAAGGACTCAAGTCTATTTAATACTTTTTTTAGAGTAGACCTAGGACATACTTCTCCACTTAAGAGTTCAGCAAGAAAAAGAGGAGTATTTTTTTCAAAAGGTATATTTCTACCACTTTCCGGAATAATCCTCACTTTAGCGTCAGGAAAACCAGTATGCCATCCAGTAAATAGATTCCTTTCTTTCTTCTGTTTAAATTCATAAAGTTCGTCGTTACTGTCCCAGCCAAAAATAACATCGCAAAATCCAAAACCAGACTCCGTGGCTTTAAGAAATTTATCTCTATGCATGTATTTTCCTCTGAGCACACCGTCTATATCGGTTATACCTACTTTTACGTACTGGCCATGCACAGTATCTAAGTAAGCTTTTACATCATTAGCATTTTTTAATTCTCTTATGTTCATGTTCTGCTCTTTTTATATCTATGGTTTTAGTATAGATCTAACCTCAGATGGTAGAATTGCATTGTAGATTGTATCTTGAGAATCATATTTGTCGAAAAAACACATGAAGAGTAAAAATATTTCTGTATTAGGTGGAGGAAGTTGGGGGACTGTTCTGGCAAATTTAGCTTCACGTAATCAACACAACGTAACTTTATGGATGAGAGATTCTGAAGTTGTTGAAGAGGTCAATAAATCTAAAAGGAACTCAAAATACTTACCTGAACTTAAGCTTGAAGGAAATATTAACGCTACTGATGATATTTCTTTAATTAATAATTCTGAGATGGTTATATTTTGCATCCCAAGTGATTCTTTTAGAGAAGTTTCTAAAAAGGCCTCTGAACACATAAATAAAAGTGTTCAGCTTGTTACTGCAACTAAAGGCGTAGAAAAAGATAAATTTAATTTAATGAGCCAGGTTCTTAATGAGTATATGAGCAATAATCCAGTAGGAATACTTAGCGGCCCCAATTTAGCTGAAGAAATAGCAACCAAACATTTGTCAGGAACAGTTATTGCAAGTAAAGACAAAGCTCTTCAACAAAATGTAATAGATATTCTAGGATCAGATTTCTTTAGAGTTTATGAAAATGATGACCCATATGGAGTTGAGATGGGAGGAGCAATTAAAAATATTTATGCCATAGCTTGCGGGGTAGCTGATGGCCTTAATTCTGGGGAGAACACTGTAGGAATGATTATGACAAGAGGTCTAGGTGAAATGAGTAGATTGGCAGTGGAGTTAGGGGCAAATCCTCAAACATTTTTAGGATTATCTGGAGTAGGTGATTTAATTACAACATGCGCTTCGCCGTTAAGTCGCAACCATAAATTTGGAAAATATATTGGTGAAGGGCTTTCAGTTAAAAGTGCGACAGACAAAATAGGTCAAACTGTTGAAGGCCTAAAGACTCTAAAAGTAGTCAAAGTTTTATCTGATGAAAGAAATATTAATATGCCAATAGTAGATTCTCTATACAAAATCATCTATAAAGGAGACAACCTTAACGGTTCTATTCAAAATATTTTGGGTGAGGATCTGGTTAAGGATGTAGAATTTTTTAAATAATATTATGGCCAAAGACGATAAAGAAAAAATTACTGATGTAGATTCTGAAGAATTTATTGACAGCGAAGAATGGAAAGAGAATCTGCTTAAGCAAGGAAAGTGGTTAAGACTATTATGGATGATAGGCTTTTCGTTTATCTATTATCTTTCTATGACGGTTTTATGGATAATTGTGTTAATTCAATTTTTGTTCGTACTCTTGACAGATAAAAGAAGCTCCAACGTAACCAAAGTATCTCAAGGCTTTAGAGATTACATGGTTCAAATTTTAGATTACATAAATTATCACTCTAGTGAGAAACCTTTCCCGTTTAGCGATTTTCCTAATTCTAAGGAGGAAAAGTAGGAAAAATTCATGAAAGACTTTAAAAATAAAATTGCCGTGGTCACTGGAGGTGGCACAGGGATGGGAAGGGAACTTGTTCTGCAGTTAGCAGAAGAAGGATGCGACGTAGCTATGTGCGACGTTATTGCTGAAAACATGGAAGAAACTTTTGAACTTGTGACCAAACAATCACCAGATGTATTAGTTACGAAACACACATGCGATGTATCTGATGAAGAACAGGTCTTAAAATTTAAAGATGAAGTTTTATCGGAGCATAAAACTGAAACTATAAATCTTCTTTTTAATAATGCCGGAATAGGAGGGGGAGCAAGTTTTGTAACTGGCTCAAGAGAAGAATGGGAAAGGTGTTTCGCTGTTTGTTGGTACGGGGTTTACTATTGCTCTCGAGCATTTATCCCTCATATTGTTTCCAGTGAAGAAGGGCATGTGGTCAATACAAGCAGCGTTAATGGATTTTGGGCTAGTCTAGGAGGAACGCCTCATACTTCCTACTCTGCCGCCAAATTTGCTGTAAAAGGTTTTAGTGAATCTTTAATAGATGATTTCCGTTTGAATGCTCCTCATGTCGGCGTTTCAGTAGTGATGCCAGGACACATAGGTACTTCTATAGCAATTAATACCGGAAAAATATTAGGGGGAGAAAGGACAGAGGAGGATTGGGAAATGGTGAAACAGAATATGATAAAACTTGGAGCCCCTGTTCACAATCAGTCCATAGACCAGATCAAACAGATGATACAAGAAAGGACAGATTCTTTTGCTGAGACGGCTCCCACTTCTTCATCTGAAGCTGCAAAAGTAATTTTGGATGGAGTTAAAGATAATAAATGGAGAATATTGATCGGCGACGATGCTAAAGCAATTGATGAAATGGTAAGGAGAGATCCTGAAGAAGCATATAATATTACCTTTCAAGGAGATAAAAGAGAGGAAGCAGGATGAAAACTTTTAAAGATAAAGTAGCTGTCATAACAGGAGCTGGTTCTGGAATGGGTCGTTACTTAGCGGTTTTATTAGCGAAAGATGGAGCTGACGTGGTTGTTTGTGACGTCAATCAGGAGACCTTAAATGAGACTGTGGAAATGTTAAGGCAATACAACGTATCTGTATCTTCTCATATTTTGGACGTAGCTGATAAGGAAGCCATCCAAGCTCTGCCTGAAAAGGTTATCGAGCAACACGGCAAAGTTGATTTAGTTTTTAATAATGCAGGTGTAACCGCTGGGTCTCATTTTAAAGATATGGATGAAGAAAATTGGGATTGGGTGATGGGTATAAATTTAGAAGGTGTAGTTAATAGCACCAGAGCATTTATACCTCATATGATTGATAGACCTGAAGCAGCGATAGTAAATACTTCTTCTATTTTTGGGATGGTCGCAGTTCCGGGTCAAACTGTTTACCACGCTACTAAATTTGCGGTAAGAGGATTCACTGAAAGCCTTGCTATGGAAATGTCTCAATCTAATCCTAATTTACAAGTCCATTGTGTGCATCCCGGTCATATAGGTACCAACATTGCTGCTACTGCAAGAATGGATGAAGATGAATTTAACAAACAGTTAGAAGAGCAAGATAAACTTCCCAGTATATTTACACGCAACGCTCCAAAAAGTTTAGAAGAAATGGGCGATCAATTCAGAGAGGGAGGAATGCACCCCAGTAGAGCTGCAAGCATTATTTTAAATGGGGTAAAGAAAAACAAAAGCAGAATATTTATCGGTTTAGATGCAAAATTATTAGACCTTTCGCAACGCTTATTTCCTAAGCATTATCATAAAACTTGGCCATTATTTATGCCATTGATGATGATGTTCAGAGACAAGAAACCCCTTAAATCACTTGATTAATTTTTTATACGTCGAGTAGTTAGGGTTATCTACGGCTATTTTATTCTTTGATAGAAGTATCAATAGATTTTTCAATTCTTCATCTGATAAATCTAAGTCTCCATTCTTAATCAGGTTCGAAAGTTCTTTGGTTGTTAGATCATCTGATTTGATGATATTTGACATAACCTTAATAACTTCTTCAGACAGTTGTTCCCCTTGATCAATCTCCCTCTGAACCATACCAAGTACATTATTCGTAATTCTTAATTTAAATGCTAAATGCGGAGGTAATTCATCTTTAATTTTAGTATCTAAGAAATCCATCACTGCTTTTATTAGTTCACTACTAGTTGGTCTATCAAAAATCATTATTCACCTCCTAAAAATAATAGATCGACAATATCTATTTCAGTTTCAGAAACCCTTCTGCCAATTGCTGCCTTTTCTATGGAATTGATTGTTCTGTTTAAATGCGCGTAAGCTTGAATGAGACAAATTACTCCCCATCTGAATGTTCCAAATACTTGCCAACACTTCACCATTTCTTTATTGACCTTTAACTTGCTAATCGAATTGTAACCTTCAAGCAAGTCTTCTAGTTCTCCAAAACCCCCTACAACTTTATCGTTTTTACCGAATCGCCAAGAGTTACCACAGACCCAACCTAAATCTTGAAGAGGGTTTCCTATATGGGCCAGTTCCCAGTCTATGATTGATTGAAGCCCCTCTCCATTAACAATTATGTTTCCTAACCTAAAATCTCCATGCACTAGACTTTCTTGAAAATTACTAAAGTCTTGTTCTTTTAACCAAAGATAAGCGTATTCAAAAACAGGGGAGGGTTGCTCAAAAGATTGATAGGTTGCGTAGAGGTCTTCAAGTTGATCTTCAGCTGGTTTTTTAGGTAAGAAGGAGAAATTATCAATATCAACATTGTGAACTTTAGCAATAGCTTCACCGCATTGATAAGCCAATAAAGGAAGTGCCTTTTTATATTCTTTGTCTCTTAGTATTTTTCTTGCAATGGTTTCTCCTTCAACAAAATGCATTATGTAAGAGTCTCCTAACTCTTCTTCGTTCTTAGAGACTGCTAATATTATTGGTACGGGTGCACCTGCTTTAATTACTTCCTTTTGTATTCTGGCTTCGTCTGCAGTTTTTATTGCAAGAGGCCCTTCTATACCTGAGCCCCTTCTAAGAATCATCTTTGTAGTTTGTTTAGCGTTAGAAACTTCAAATTTCCAGATCTCTTTAGAGGCGCCTCCTGTAAGAGGCTCAAGATTAGAAACTTTTCCTTCTATACCTACTTCAAGTAGTTTTTTGGAAAGCGATGATGCTAATTCTTCTTGCATTAATTAGATTCTAAGCTGGCATCTCTTTCACCAAAATCCCATCCAGCACCATTATTCTGATAGTTCTTTAAAATTCTCCTAGCAACAGATTGGACATGAACCTCATCGGGTCCGTCATAAATCCGAGCCTCCCTAGCATGCCTGTACATTAAACTAAGAGGAGTATCGTCAGTAAGACCTTTAGCTCCATGAACTTGTATGGCTCTATCTATAACGTTATGAACCATTTTCGCACCCACAACCTTAATCATCCCTATCTCAATTCTTGCGTCATCTCCTTGATCTATTCTTTTTGCAGCATCTAGAGTAAGTTGCCTACTAGCTTGAATTTCACAAGCACTATCAAATACAAATTTTTGTAACAATTGCTTATCAGCCAGTGAGCTTCCAAACGCTTCTCTTTCATGCATTCTTAAACACATAAGGTCAAATGCTCTTTGAGCTTGACCCAACCATCTCATGCAATGAAAGATTCTTCCTGGACCTAACCTCCTTTGAGCGATGAGGAACCCTTGACCTCTAGGACCCAATAGATTTTCTTCTGGTACTCTTACGTTATCATAATCGACTTCATAATGGCCTCCGTGACCACCGTGTATCCCTAATACAGGAGTATCTCTTACGATTTTGTACCCAGGATTATCTGTAGGAACAATAATCATACTGAAAGCTCCGTGGCTAGGAACATCTAATTCAGTTCTACACATTACCGTTGTGTAAGTAGCTCCGGCAGCTCCAGAGGTAAACCATTTTCTTCCATTAATCACCCACTCATCACCTTCCAAAATTCCTGTGGTTTGAAGTTGAGTCGGGTCAGAACTAGAAATGTCTGGTTCAGTCATTCCAAAACTTGGAAAGATTTCTCCAGCAACTAGCGGTTCTAGGTATTCATCGCGCCATCTTTTAGAAGCAAATTCTCTTAACATGATTGAATCTTGCAAAGAGTGAGTCCCTAAGGCAACCATAGCGCTAGAGGACCTTCCAATTACCTCATTTATGTATACGTACTCCATAAAAGGCATCCCTTGGCCACCTATATCTTCAGGATGTCCGAGTGCCCATAGAGAATTATCTTTGGCCTTTTGCATTAATTCTTGCATTTTCTTTGTAGACTCATCATCTCTCTTATGAAGAATCTCTTCCGCAGGATAAACTTCGTTTTCTACGAATTCTTTAACTTCTTTTCTTACTTTCTTCCAATCTCTACTCATTGTTCCCTCCAACTAAAATTTTATAGGCTTTTTAAATCCTTTTAACTTCATTCCTTTTCTTGAAATCTCTATATCTGTCTCTCCGTTAAGCACGTTTTCATTAAATTTATAAGTAACCTGATAGTCTCCTTTTAAACATGACCTATTATATTGAGAAGATTTCTTTTGAGTCTCTCCTATATTCTTTAAATATTGATTATATTTATTTTTAGTAACTAAGCTTTTCATTTTTATTTGAGTCTCTTCAGGGGAAAGAATAAAAGCCGAAGCATTGTTTCCTCCAAATCCTTTGGCATTTAAGAAACACCCTTTATAAAAATTTTGTTCTTCCGTTTTATCTTCAAGAAGAATGTCTAAGTTTTCGGAGTAAACATCATCGGCTAAAGTGTCGGTAGAATGAATCCCAGGTATTATTCCTTTATTCCAAGTTCCAAGTGAAGCTATAAGCTGATCTCCTGAAGCCGGAGCCATGCTATGACCGAGATAACTTTTTATTGCCGTAATAGGCCAGTTCTTTATGCCAAAAGTAGTTGCTATCTCATTAAGTATGTGTGACTCAGTAGTCCTATTTGCAGGAGTTCCAGTTCCATGAGCATGTACAAATGTATTTTGCCTTAAGAGCTTAAGGCCTAAATCTTTCTCGGCGTCTGCCGCGCATTTAGCCATGGTTATATAATTACCTACACCCGGTCCACTAATTGAGCTTTTATGTCCATCTGAATGAGAGTGAACTGAAGCAACAGAGCCAAAAATGTCAGCTCCGAGTTCTATCGCAAGTTTAGCTTCCATTAGGATTACAAATTGAGATGATTCACCTAAAACCATACCAGCATTATTACCAAAAGGGCGACAAGCTCGAGTTTGAATAGGCCCTGAATCAATTGATTCTCCATTTGAAGCTTGAAGTTCAAGCATTCTCTTATCATCAGATAAGGCAGACATGGCAAAGAAACCATCTATTATTTCAGGTGTTATAGGGGCTTCTGCTGCTCCTACAATAGATACTTTAGAGCTACCTGATTCTATAGCTTCTTTTCCCATTTGAAGGTTATAAAGGAAAGTTGCGCAAGCCCCTACGCTATGACCGGTTCTTCCTACATTACCAAGTACATATGCGTTAATGAAATCTGCAGACATTTCAACTAACCCTAAAGCCAAATTTTTTGAGCTTGCCCTTGAACCCTTGATTCTAGATTGCATAAGACCACCAAAACCAAAACTATCCAATTGACCAATTGCAGCACCACTGAATACTGAAACTTCATCAGGATTTATTTTTTCCTGAACTTCTTCCCACTTAAATCCAAGCTGACCAATGGCATCACTCATGCCAAAAATAGTCATTTGTAAGGCTTTGGGGTGCTGTCTTGCGGGGTAATAAGTTGATGGATCAAAACCTTTGGGTAGTTGGCCAGCAGCACTGGCTTTTATTTGATCTAGGATCACACCATCTGGATCATAGACTTCCTTATCAATTTTTCGAATGAAACAGTCTTTTCTAATTGAGGACAAATTTTCAAGTAAATATTCTTTAAGATTAATGGAGTCTCCGGAAACCGTCTCCCAGCCACTACCAACAGTTTCTATCTTGCCTTGTAAAATAGCTAAATCTTGAAGAACTTCTAATTGTTCTTTTTCTTGAAGTGAATTAAATACTAGATTTTTATATCCTAAGAAGTTTGAAGACCTTCCCGATGAGTTAATACCTCCGAATCCTGAGATTACTGCTAAAGGTTTATTCTTGCTCATCGATAAAAATTCTTTTTACTTAAGTGCCTATTGTATGGCAATATTTATTAAAGAATATCAATTTATAACAAGGGAGAAGTTATGCACCCGGGCATCAACGGAAAAAAATTTCCAAATAAACCTGCTTTAATAATGAACGGAAGCGGCAAGGTAGTTACTCATGGAGAGTTAAATGATTTATCTAATCAAGGAGCTCAGCTTTTTAGGTCTTTAGGTTTAGTTCCAGGTGATTCCATAGCGATCATGCTAGAGAACCATTTTTTGTTCTTTCCGATAATATTTGCAGCTTGGCGAAGCGGACTTAGGTACACAGCAATAAGTTGGAGGCTCCAGCCGGATGAAGTTGAATACATTGTTAGAGATTGTGAAGCTAAAGTTTTTATAACCTCTAAATTTTTAGAAGAAACTGCTTTGAATTTAGATTCCTCTCTCAAAGATGTTCATAAGTTTATGCTTGATGGCTCGACTAATAATTTTCTTTCTTATGAAGAATCTATCGCCTTACAGCCTGAAGATCCCATTTCTGATGAGTGTGTTGGAGGTCCAATGCTCTATTCTTCAGGAACTACAGGCAGACCAAAGGGAGTTAGTAGAGAATTAAGTTTAGACCCTTTGCCCTATTCTAAAGAAAATGGAGATCCAAGCTTATCTAGGGTTCTATTACTTTATGGAGCTAACGAAGACAGTATCTACCTTTCTCCAGCGCCTATGTATCATTCCGCACCATTGAACTTCTGCACTGCATTTCTAGCTGAAGGCTCTACTTGCGTAATTTTAGAGAAATTTGATGCTGAAGGTGCTTTGCAAGCAATAGAAAAACATAAGGTAACGCATTCGCAATGGGTACCAACTATGTTCGTAAGATTTTTAAAATTTGACCCTTCAGTCAGAACTCAATTTGATTTATCTAGTCATCAAGTTGCAATACACGCTGCCGCACCTTGCCCTATAGAAGTTAAAGAGCAAATGATAGATTGGTGGGGCCCTATACTTTATGAATATTACGCAGGAACAGAGTTTAATGGCATGACTTTTATAAATTCTGAGGAATGGTTAAGTCATAAAGGTTCTGTTGGGAAATCTCTTTTTGGAGCACTAGACATTCTTGATGAAAATGGAGAGCAACTGCCTCCAGGAGAAACCGGCGGTGTTTACTTTGGAGGGGAAACGGCTACAACCTTTAAATATCATAATGATGAAGAAAAAACTAAAGAAGCAATGACTAAACAAGGTTATAGCACTTTAGGGGATGTGGGTTATCTAGATGAAGAAGGATATTTATATCTAACTGATCGTAAGTCTTTCATGATTATTTCTGGAGGAGTAAACATTTATCCCAAAGAAACAGAAGATGCTCTAGTAATGCATCCTAAAGTAGCTGACGTAGCCGTTTTTGGGGTTCCAAACGATGAAATGGGTGAAGAAGTTAAGGCGGTAATTCAACCTGAGAATATGGCTGATGCAGGTCCAGATTTAGAAGCTGAACTGATGGCTTACTGCAAAGAAAAAATCTCCTCCGTTAAATGCCCTAAATCCATTGATTTTGAAAAGGAGTTACCTCGGCACCCAACTGGTAAACTTTACAAGCGTCTTTTAAAAGACAAGTATTGGCCTTAAATGAGCACTAAAAGATCACTGGTCGCTGGCTCCACTGGCCTAGTTGGAGAGGCGTTAGTTAAGCAGTTAGCTTCAAATAAGAATTATGTAAAAACCCTCTCTAGAAATGAGCTAAGTCCTTCTAATCCTTTAGTTGATAACATTAAAGTAGATTTTGAGAATTTAAATTTGTACCAAGAGCACTTTAAAGAAGTAGATGAAGTTTACATATGCCTTGGGACAACTATCTCAAAAGCTGGCTCCAAAGAGGCCTTTGGAAAAGTTGATATAGACTATTGTTTAGAAACAGCTAAACAGGCGCGTAATGCAGGAGTAAGAAACCTTTCCTTGATTACTTCAGTGGGGGCTGATTTAGATTCTTCTAATTTCTACCTAAGGACCAAAGGAATTATTGAAGATAAAATCTCACAATTAGATTTTCAATCACTCTCCATTCACAGACCAGGTCTTTTAATAGGACCTAGAAAAGAAATGAGACTCGCTGAATTCATTGGACAAAAGATCCACCCCGTTTTAGTTAACCCATTACTATTTGGGAATCTATCTAAATACAAGTGCATAAAAGTTGAGATTTTGTCTAGGGCTATGATGAATTGCTCTGGTTTAGAAAAAGGAACTAAATATTATTACTACAACGATTTTATTGAAAAGGGAAGAAGTTAAATTAACCTGCTTTTTTAAACTTCAAATCTGAATCTTCTATACTTTTAAATCTGACTTGAAAAAGATCTTTTAGATAATTTTGAGTGTTTATCCAAGGGTCTTTTGAACCTTGCTTGGGTAGCGTGTGAGCAACTCTTTGTATGTAACCAGAAGTTAAATCTAGAAAATCGCTATCGGCAGCTACGTCTTCACCAGCTTCGGGACAAAAATAATCCATGCCTTTTTTGTCTAGAAGATTTATCAACCTACAAGCGTACTCACTGGTTAGATCAGCTCCCAATGTCCATGAAGCTGTTGTGTATCCAAATGTCGCCACAAGATTAGGCACATCACTAAACATCATGGTTTTGTATTGTATTTTTTTTGAAATATCTAAAGTTTCATTATCAATCTTAATATCTATTCCGTTTAAGAGCCTCATATTCAGACCTGTCGCTGTAATAATAATGTCAGCTTCGAGTACTTTACCCGAATCCAGTTTAATTCCTTTTGTTGAGAACTCATCTATGGTGTCTGTAACCACTGAAACCTTTCCGGAATTTATAGCTTCAAACATGTCACCATTCGGTACTAAACACATGCGTTGATCCCAAGGCATATATTTAGGCGTGAAGTGTTTATCGATATCGTAATCAGGGCCTAAAAGATCTTTAACTCCATTAATTAGCATCTCTTTATATTTAAGTGGTTTTTTCTTAACCTGAGATACAAAAAAACGACCCAAAAGAATATTTTTCCATCTAACCAGGAAATAGCCGATCTTGTCTGTAGTAAATCTTTTAAGAAATTCATCTAATCCACTTCGGTCTGGTGCAGCCATGTAGTAAGTAGGTGATCTTTGTAGCATGGTGATGTGTGATACTTTCCCTGCCATCGAGGGAATAATAGTTACAGCTGTTGCGCCACTTCCAACCACAACCACTTTCTTGTCAGAATAATCCAGATCTTCAGGCCATTTCTGAGGGTGAATAATTTGACCTTCAAAGTTATCTCTACCTTTAAATTCAGGAGTATATCCTTCATCATAATTGTAATACCCCCCACATAAATAAAGAATATTACAACTCATAACTTCCACAGAATTGTTAGATTGATCTTCTACTTCTAGACTCCAAAGAGCTTCGCTAGTATTCCAAGAGGCACTAATTACTTTCTTTTGAAATTGAATTTTTTCTTCAAGGTTATTTTCTTCTACCGCTTCTTTTAGGTATTGAATAATTGATGGGCCATCAGCAATTGTTTTAGGGTCTGTCCAGGGCTTAAATCTAAAACCCATGGTGTGCATATCAGAATCCGATCTTATGCCTGGGTACTTGAATAGATCCCAAGTTCCTCCAATATTCTCTCTTCCTTCAAGAATGGTGAATGTTTTTTGAGGACAGGTTTTTTGAAGATTATAGGCAGCACCAATTCCTGAAATACCTGCTCCAACAACGACAACGTCTTTATGATTTATTTCCATATTTTTAATTTTAATTTAATGATTCTAACATTAAGAATTTTCACAAGCTTCTACCGTTTGCAGAATTAAAGTATTTATTGTCATGGGACCAACCCCTCCAGGTACTGGAGTGTAAGCCAAACTTCTCTCAATTACTTGATCCAAGTCAATATCACCACATTTCTCAGGGTGATAACCAGCATCGATCACAACGGCGTCATCTTTTATCCAATCACCTTGAATAAATTTTGGTATGCCTACGGCTCCAACTACTATGTCTGCTAAAGATATTTGATCTTTAAGATCTTCAGTTCTTGAGTGGCATATAGTAACAGTCGCGTTTTCATTCAATAACATCATTGCCATAGGCTTTCCTAGAATAGGGCTCCTGCCTATAACAACTGCACGTTTTCCTTCTATCTCAATTTCGTAGTGATGAAGCAACCTCATAATGCCTTGTGGAGTGCAAGATCCAAAAGCCTTTTCTCCCATAGACATTCTTCCAAAACCTAGAGAGGTAACGCCATCTACATCTTTTTTAGCATCTATGGCATCAAAGCACATCCTTTCATCTATTTGTTCTGGAACAGGGTGTTGAAGAAGAATGCCGTGAACCTCTTTATTTAAGTTTAGCTTGTTAATTTCATCTAATAGCCCTTCAGTTGAAGTAGAAGAGGGCAGCTCAACTTTTATAGATTTCATACCGATTCTTTCACAAGCATTGCCTTTCATTTTTACATAAGTCGCTGAGGCAGGATCATCTCCCACTAATATGGTTGCAAGTATAGGTACAAATCCTTTTTTTTCCTGCAAAGCTTTAACCCTCTCTCTCAACATTTCTTCTGTCTCAAGAGCTACTTTTTTCCCATCTAATTGAATACTCATGAAGTATATTTTCTCACGCACTTGATTAATAAGAAAACCCTTTTGACAAAAAAAATAAACTCGAAGAAGTTGCATTAAAAAAATAGTGCTAAGTTTTAGAATATAACTTATTATTAAATCAAGATAGTCTTAATTATATTGAGCTATCAGTATTTTATTAATAAATGGGGAAAATTATGAAAATTAAGTTAATTGCCTACTTGGCAACCTTTTCTTTTCTTTTTTTTAACGCTTCGTTTGTTTTTTCAGCTGATGATGATGAAGATGCTGACGAAGTGGTGGTGACTGGATCTTATATCTCAAGATCCAACCAAAATAAATCTGTTCCTGTTGATGTAATTAGTTCTGATGAGTTGAATGAGCAAGGTAATCCTAGCATCACTGATCTAATTTTAAATCTGCCTTCTATGTCTGGTTCACATAACCAGCAAGATCAGTTTCAAGGCAGTGGAGTCGCAACTGGAATGAAGAACATAAATATAAGAGGTATGGGTTCTGATAGAGGGCTAGTACTTCTTAATGGAAAAAGAATTGCAGCTGCTGGAGTTAGATCTTCAAAGTCTGCCGTTTATCCAGTTGATGTAGGAAATTTTCCTATGATAGCTATGGAAAGGTTAGAACTTCTTAAAAACGGTGGTGCTGTTACTTATGGTTCAGATGCCGTAACTGGAGTGCTTAATTTCATTACTAGAAAAGGTTTTGACGGGTTTGAAATTTCTGTTAACCACTCTGACTACGATGGAAGTGATGACGGAGATCAAAATCTAGGTTTTATTTGGGGAACTGCCAGCGGAGGTAATTCCTTAATGATGGCTTTTGAATATGACAAGCGAGGCAGATTACCAGTATGGAAAAGAAGCTTTGCTGACTATAGTTCACCAAGTGGTTGGCCGTTAGGTATATCGTCTTTTGGAAACCCAGGTGCTTACGGCACAGCCAAAGGTTGGCCAGGTACCTTGTACGGTGGTTTAACACCAGATCCATTGTGTGGATATTCTTCTGAATTCACCAGTTCTTTTGCATTAAGTCTTGGTCGATGTGGTTATAACTACACACCATTTTTTAATTTAATAGATGAACAAGAAAGACTAAAATTCTTTACTCAATTTGAATTCCAAGTTGATGACAGTACAACAGTTTATGGAGATTTCCTTTTTTCAAAATTAGAAGGTTGGTACAACACATCTCCTAGTTTCCCTCACACAAATCCTGGCTCTTCAAATTATTGTACAAATACAGATGACGTACTAAGTTGTACTTCAGCAATTCCTTACTTTAATTTTGTGCCCCTTCATAACCCAGGTGCAATAGACTTTTTGGCTGGTTTATCTCAAGAAAAAAGAGATGAATTTACTGCAGCTGGAGGTATTCAATGGTGGGGAAGAACTTTGGCGGTTGCCGGTCCTTCTCAAAGTGGTAAACGTTTCCATGAAACGGCGCGTTTCTTGGTAGGAGTAGTTAAAAGGTTAGGCGATGTTGAAATGGACGCTTCAATGTCATACACAAACCACACCGTAGATGGATTTACTTATGATCCTTTAGCGGCGAGAGTACAGGACTCATTATCAGGTTTAGCTGGTCACGGTTGTCCTAGAGTAGGTGATGACCCTTGGTCTTCGGCTAATGATGCTCTTAGAGGCGATAATGCCTTAGGTTGTTATTACTATAATCCGTTTGGTTCTGCTATTAATGCAACACCGGGAAGTGCACTTTATAACGACCCTTCAGTTAAGAAATATTATGACGGTTTATCTTCTGGAGTAACTCAAGTTGAACAACTTGTTTCAGAAGTTATCTTTACCGGAGAATCAGATATGGAATTAGCCGGTGGTAATGTTTCATGGGCTGCAGGAGCACAATACAGATGGTGGGATAGTAAGTATGACCCTACTGGAGATAATAGAGTAGATGGTCCTCAGAGATCACCTTTTGTATTCCTGGGCGTATCAACTAATAGTTACATTGAAACAAGAGTGCATTCACTCTTTGGTGAATTGAACCTACCTGTTTCTGATTCTACGCAAGTTGAGTTAGGAATAAGGCATGAAGACTATGGTGCTGACACAGTTACTAAACCTAAGTTAGCTATAATTTCAGAACTTAGTGACAAAGCGACATTTAGAGCTTCGTATGAGCAAACTTTTAGAGTACCTACAATGCCTACTCAAGAAACAACTTCTCTTGAGCTCTACGCTCCAGCTGGTGAATATATTCAAATTAAGACACCAATTCCAACTGCCCTAGGACCTGAAGAATCTACTAATATAGGTTTAGGGTTCATATTTAGACCTGTAGATGGAATGACAGTTAATTTAGATTATTATTCCTTAGCTTTAGAAGGGCCATTTAACAGAGAAGCTGCAACTTGTGCTTGCTCAGTTAAAATGACAGCAGACGGTACTGTTTATGACGCTGCAACAGACACGCCTCAAGCCATAACAAGCATAATTGCTGAGTTAATTAACGGGGATGATGTAGACACTGCAGGAATAGATCTAGAAGTTAATTATTCACATGTTAGTGATGTAGGCGTATGGTCTGTTGGAGGAAATATGAATCATATTTTAGAATATGAAGTTTCAGGAACAGCAGATGGAAGCACTTACGACGCAGCTGGACTGTATAATTTAAGATCTACAGTTCTTCCTATTGAAGTGAGATCAATGCCTGATCTTAAGATGAATGCTTACGTAGGACTTCTAACTAATGCTGGATACAATGCGAGGTTGTATCTTAGATTTATTGACGAAGTTAAGATTCCTTCCACGTTCGATTCTATTTCATCTTTTCCTGGTATGGATTCGATAGATGATCACATGACTTATGACTTTCACGTTAGCAAGTCTGTAATGGATGACAGTATGGATATAACTTTGTCAGTTATTAATTTAACAGATGAGGATCCTCCGATGGCTCCTCATGAGTTAGCTTATGATGCTTATACCCATAACCCTCTAGGAAGAATATTAAAGGTAGGATTTAGATATAACCTTTAGCACCTAAGAGAATAAAAAAACCCTGCACGAGCAGGGTTTTTTTACATCTAAATATTATATATATGTATAATTCGATGATTTCGGGGCATAGCGCAGCCTGGTAGCGCACCTGCTTTGGGAGCAGGTGGTCGCAGGTTCAAATCCTGCTGCCCCGACCAGTTAAAATGGATAAAGATCAGATCATAATTATTGGCGGTGGTCTTATAGGTTTAGCTACCGCTAATGCTCTTCTTGACAGAGGGGAAAATGTCTTAGTGTTAGAAAGAAATGCTGAGACAGCAACGGCTGCTAGTTTTGCTAATGCTGGAATGCTAACTCCTTCTCAGTCTACACCATGGAATTCCCCTTCAGATATCGCAAATATTCTTTCAGGGATTGGTAGAAAAGCTTCGCCCATGTCTGCAAGTTTTAGAACAATACCTTCTTACTTCTTTTGGGCCCTTAGGTTTATGTTCAACTCAACTCCTACAAGGTTTGAAAGAATTTCAAAAGATATTTTTTCTTTAGCGAAATACAGTAAAGACTTAACTGAAAAGATCAGAAATTTGGAAGAATTTACTTATGATGAATCTACAGATGGAACTCTAAAACTCTTTAGAGATTCCGAAAGACTTGAAAAATCTATCGCTTTATCGAATCGTATCTATGGTGAATCCAATGTCATAGAAGTATTAAATCAAAAAGAAGTAATAGAATTAGAGCCTGCCTTAAATAAAGTTAGAAAAGGACTTATTGGAGGTATCCATTATAAAGATGATGAAATTGGCGATGCTTATAAATTCTGCAAGGCTCTTGAAGGAATTATACGAAATAAAGGAGGAAGAATACTTGTAAATTCCAACATTAAGAAAATTTTACTTAATAAACGTAAAGTTAATAGTGTTGTAACTGACAGGGCAGTTCTCCAGGCAAAAAGAGTGGTAATTTGTGCAGGAAGTTGGTCTCCAGTTTTGTTAAAGGAGACGGGTATAAGAATACCTATAATGCCCGTCAAAGGATACTCTTTAACCTATAACACCGCTGGGATAAGAAATACTCCAAAACTATCTGTTATCGATGAGAGCATACATATTGCCATAACCCCTTACATCGATAGAATTAGGGTTGCTGGAACGGCTGAATTTGTAGGGTTTAATGATGAAGTTCACCCTAAAAGGGTTGATTACTTAAATTTAAAACTGAATGAAGTTTACCCACATATATTTTCAAAAGTTAAAGATGACGAAGAAGCAGAGATTTGGTTTGGCTTTAGACCCATGAGTGCAGATGGATTACCTTTTATTGGGGAGTCTAAAGTTAAAGGTCTTTATCTTAATACTGGACACGGCCATCTAGGATGGACTCTAGCCATGGGCTCCGCTGATATATTGGCTGATCAAATTGTTGGTATTGAAACGCAAATAGACAGTAAGCCTTATCAGGCAAATAGATAAAATTTCTTTTACAAGTAAAATAGTCTTAATTAGATAACTAGCTTCATATATAATTCTTTGCTTCTCCTCGTAGCTCAGTTGGATTAGAGCAACTGCCTTCTAAGCAGTGGGTCGCAGGTTCGAGTCCTGCCGAGGAGGCCACTTATTTCTTCAATAAAAATACTTTTTTTTTGATTTATGATAGTCTTAAATCAAAAGGATTATCACATGAAAAAAATTTACCAAGCCTCTTTAACAGTTCTTATTCTTGGGTCACTGTTATCTTGTTCAAATGAAAAAGTAGCTGATGATTTGCAGAAACATGAAGAAGGACCTTTCTATGTTGAATTTGTTTCTTGCACCAAAGGCGATGAATACAGTAACTCCAACCTTTCAAAGATGATTGATGGTTGGAGAATGTTGCCTATATCCAGTGAACTAAGAGGTTCTTACTTATACGATCCCATTAAAGAAGAAAATGCCTTTGGCCCCAGTATGTGGTGGGAGCTTGAATGGGAATCAAAGGATGCAGCTGATTCAGCTTGGAATGCCTGGACTGAAAATGAAGCAGTAATGGCGTGGTCTAATGAATATCAAAATGTAATGTCATGTGATGGGGCTGGCAGGAATGCTTGGGACATACTAATTCCAGTTTCAGCCTCCCATTTCGGTGAACTAAATCATTCTGGATATTTCTATAGCCAGTACTGGACATGCAGTTATAAAAATGGAGCTGGTAGAAATGAACTAGAAAACTTCCTTCCTATACATTCAGCCAAGATTAAATCTTCAAATCTACAAGGAACGGGATATCATTATGGCGTATATTTTGATAGAAGATCCGTAGACGCTTCTCATTCGGATGTACAGGCAAATCTTGTATGGGGAGAATGGGCTAACTCAAAAGATGCGATGGAGTTACAAAATCAAAACTTCGCTGATAATTTTCAGGAAGTATTTGAAGAGTTTGATAAGTTAGGATCTTGTCCTGAAGAACCAGATACTTTCAATTCTTGGATGCTATATACAAAAGACAGCCCTGATGACAGTGATTACAGTCCTAAATTTTAGTTAATGTCTACGACTTGAAGATCAGATGTTCGGGAGATAAGATATAACCAGTTTTTTTTATTTTCTAGATGAACGGATCATACATATCAATTTACGGCGAAGTCCAGGGTTCAGGCTACAGGACATGGGCTAAAGAGCAAACTTCGAAGCTGAACTTAACTGGCTGGGCTCGAAAAGCTTCTGACGGTTCAATTGAAATATTTGTTCAAGGAGAAGAAGACAAGATCAATGATTTTGTTTCATTGTGCTGGGATGGACCCAATACGGCATTCATCGACGAAGTCTTAGTTAAAGATACAAATCTAGACGATTCAATTTCTAGCTTTAAAGTTTTATAAAATAATACGCTCCTTATTTCTTTAAATGCTAAACTACAAATTTTTGGTGGGCGTAGCTCAGTTGGTAGAGCCCTGGATTGTGATTCCAGTGGTCGTGGGTTCGAGCCCCATCGCCCACCCCAGAGGATAAATTATGAAATTTTCATTTAATAGAAAAGCAGAAATTAATCAAAGTATAGATATAGTTGTACCTAACAAAGAGGTTGAGAAGCTAGTTGCTGAGAAACTAAAAATTGCTCAAAAAGATTCAAAACTTAAGGGGTTTAGAAAAGGTAAAGCCCCTTTGGATGTGGTTACTAATATATATGGCCCAGAAATTAGACAAGAGGTTATATTTGATCTAGCTACTAAATCATTTCATAAGAAAGCTGAAGATCAAGATTTAAGGATAGTTAGTAGACCAAATCTTATACCTGAAAAAATGGAAGAAGGTAAAGATGTTAAATTTAAAGCTACTTTTGAGATATATCCAGAAATTTCAGTTAGCAGTTTAAGTCGTTTGTCTTACGCAAAACCTAATTGCTCAATAACTGATGACGATCTAGATAAAACCATTTTAAACCTTCAAAAAAGGCTGAGTAAGTGGGAACCTTCTGAAGAGCCTTCTAAAGAAGGAGATCAAGTAAAGATAAACTTTATAGGTAAAATTGATGGCGAGGAGTTTGAAGGAGGTTCTGCAAATGATTTCCCCATAGAGTTAGGATCTAAGTCCATGATAGAAGGTTTTGAAGATGGCCTAGTAGGTTTAAGCAAAGACGAAGAAAAGACTTTAAAGCTTAAGTTTCCTGATGATTATGGAAAACCAGAATTGGCTTCGAAACCAGTTAATTTTGAAATAAAGGTTATAGAAATATCAAAAGCGGTCTTGCCTGAATTAGATGAAGAGTTCTTTAAAGGAACTGGCATAGAAGCAAAAGATACTGAAGATTATAAGAAACAAGTACTTGGTAAACTTGAAGAAGATTTAGATAATATTTTGAAAGGAAAAGTTAGACAAAATCTTTATGATTCTTTGGTTGAGGCAAATGAGTTTGAAGTACCTAAGGCCATGATAGATTCAGAGATTTCTAATATGAAATTAGATACAGCTAGAAGAATGGGCATGGACCCTAAAGACATGAAAGATGATCTTTTTCCCAATGAAACGTTTGAAGAAGAAGCGCTAAAGAGAGTCAAAATCGGTATGCTCTTAAATAAGATTATTGAAGACAATGAATTCAAGCCAGATCCAGAAAAGGTAAAAGAAATAATTGAAGAAAGAGCAAAAAATTACAAAGAGCCGCAACAAGTTATTAATTATTTTTACTCTGATGAAGAGCAACTTAAAAACATAGAATCTATCTCTTTAGAAGAACAGGCAGTAGACCTACTTACGTCTTCTGCTAAATCTAATGAAGAAGAATTAACATATGAAGAATGTATATCAGGAAACTACCAGGGTTGAAATCTGTCTATATAAACCCCATAACTTAATGTAAAGTAGAACAGGAATATGTCAGAAAAACAAAACACACAAATTATGAATCAACTAGTTCCGATGGTTGTAGAGCAAACACCTAGAGGTGAGAGAGCTTACGATATCTACTCAAGATTGCTTAAAGAAAGAGTTATTTTTCTAACGGGACCCATAGAAGATTACGGTGCTAATCTGGTTGTTGCGCAAATGCTTTTCTTGGAAGCAGAAAATCCTGATAAAGATATACACCTCTATATTAATTCTCCCGGCGGTTCAGTAACTTCAGGCATGTCAATCTACGACACCATGCAATTTATAAAACCTGATGTTAGTACCTTATGCATAGGTCAAGCGGCTAGTATGGGGGCAGTATTATTAACAGGCGGGGCAAAGGGTAAAAGGCAAGCTTTACCTAATTCAAGGGTCATGATTCATCAAGTTCTTGGAGGGTTTCAAGGTCAAGCCAGCGATATAGAAATTCATACGAAAGAAATCCTCTCAATTAAAGCAAAGCTGAATGAAATCTTGGCAAAGCATTCAGGTCAGAAAGTTGATAAAGTTGCTAAGGATAGTGATAGAGATAACTTTATGTCACCTGATGAAGCTGTTAAATATGGCTTAATCGATAATGTAGTTGATAGCAGATTAAAGGAATAATTAGGAGCTCTTATGTCTGATAAAGATAATAATAAAGAAGAAGATAAACTGCTTTACTGTTCTTTTTGTGGCAAAAATCAAAATGAAGTAAGGAAATTAATTGCTGGTCCTTCGGTATACATATGCAATGAATGCATTGATCTTTGCAATGACATTATTAAAGAAGAAATCAGTGAAGCCACTGAATCTGAAGAAGAAGGTTTTCCAGTGCCAATTGAGATCAAAGCTTCTTTAGATGAATACGTTATAGGTCAAGAAGATGCCAAGAAGAATCTATCGGTAGCTGTATACAATCATTACAAGAGACTTAAGGGGGACAAAAAACTTAATTCTGATGATGAGGTAGAACTTACTAAAAGTAACATTCTCCTTTTGGGCCCAACCGGATGTGGTAAGACGCTCTTAGCTCAAACTCTAGCTAGAATTTTAGATGTGCCTTTTACTATTGCAGATGCTACAACGTTAACGGAAGCTGGTTACGTAGGAGAGGATGTAGAAAATATTATTCAAAAGCTTCTTCAGAACTGCGATTATGATGTAGAAAAAGCTCAACTGGGTATAGTTTACATTGATGAAATAGACAAAATAGCAAGGAAGTCAGACAACCCCTCCATAACTAGAGATGTTTCTGGAGAAGGTGTTCAACAAGCTCTGCTGAAGCTTATAGAAGGCACGGTTGCCTCCGTTCCCCCGCAAGGAGGTAGGAAGCACCCCCAACAAGAATTTTTACAAGTGGATACTTCTAATATCCTCTTTATATGTGGAGGAGCCTTTTCTGGTTTAGAATCTATAATTCAACATAGGTGTGAAGAAACTGGCATTGGCTTTGGAGCCAACGTTGCCTCAATCAAGTTAGAAAAAAATGCCGATAAGCTAATTAGTCAAGTAAGACCAGAGGATCTTATAAAATTTGGATTAATACCTGAATTTGTAGGAAGACTTCCAGTTATCACAACTCTTAATGAGCTTGACGAAGATGCTTTAATTAAAATCTTGACTGAACCAAAAAATGCTTTAACAAAGCAATTCAACAAACTTTTTGAAATGGAAGATGTTGAGTTAGATATTAGAGAAGAAGCTTTATTGGAAATAGCCAAAAAAGCCATAGAAAGAAAAACAGGCGCGAGAGGCTTAAGGTCAATTATAGAAAATATCTTGATGGAAACTATGTATAAAGTACCGTCTGAAGATTCTCTACAAAAAGTTGTAATAGATGATTCAGTGGTGATAGGAGAAACAGAACCTTTACTGGTTTATGAAAAAGCCTCAAAAAGCAAAACAGGCTAAGCCTTGTTTTTTTGCTTGATAGCCCCATATTAACCTTATACAAAGTTAATTATGAATGATATTAAAGACAAAGAAATACCCTTACTTCCATTAAGGGATGTGGTCATTTTCCCCTCAGTAGTTACTCCTTTATTTGTAGGAAGAGATAAATCCATTACTGCTCTTCAGGCCGCAATGGCAGGAGAAAAACAAATAATGCTTGTGGCCCAGAAAAGTGCTCAAGAGGATGACCCAAAACTAGAAGACTTATATTCTATAGGCACTCTATCTACAATTCTTCAGCTTATAAAGTTACCTGATGGAACCTTGAAAGTTTTAGTGGAAGGGAATAAAAGGGCAGCTATAGAATCTCTAAAATCATCGGAAGGTTTTGACACCGTGAAAGTTAAGAGTTTTGATGAAGAGCCCGAAAGCGAAGAAATAAAACACTATCTTTTAACCTTAAAGAAACAATTTCAGGAATATGTAAAGTTAACGAAGAAAGCAACACCTGAAGTCTTGAATACTGTAAATGCCATAGATTCTGTTTCTAGGCTGACGGACACCTTGGTGGGACATTTGTCTATAGATATTGGACAGAAACAAGAAATTCTAGAGACGCGATCATTATCTGAAAGAGCGAATAAGATACTAGAACACCTGGACTCCCAGTTGGATTTATCCAAAGTAGAAAAGAAAATCCGAGGTAGGGTTAAGAATCAGATGGAGAAAAGTCAAAAAGAGTATTATTTAAATGAACAGATGAAGGCTTTAAAGAAGGAGCTTGGTGAGATGGATGAAGCTGAAGAAGCTGACGCTCTTGAATCTAAAATCATGGAATCTGGCATGACTAAAGAGGCTCAAGCAAAGACTCTTAGTGAATTACAGAAATATAAAATGATGTCACCTATGTCAGCTGAAGCATCTGTTGTAAGGGGATACATTGATTGGATGCTCAATATACCTTGGAAAAAGAAAAGCAAGATTCGTACAGATTTAACTAAAGCAAGCGATGTCTTGGAAGAAGATCATTATGGATTAGAAGAAGTTAAAGAAAGAATCTTAGAATATTTAGCCGTCCAAAAAAGGGTTAAAAAATTAAAAGGACCAGTTCTTTGTCTAGTAGGTCCTCCAGGAGTAGGAAAGACTTCTCTTGGCGAATCAATAGCGAGAGCAACAAATAGAAAATTCGTAAGAATGTCTTTAGGCGGTGTAAGGGATGAAGCAGAGATAAGAGGACACAGAAGAACTTACATAGGTTCAATGCCTGGAAGAATAATTCAAAAATTATCAAAATCAGAAGTAAAAAATCCTCTATTTCTATTGGATGAAATTGACAAGATGGGCATGGATTTCAGAGGAGATCCAGCTTCAGCTTTATTAGAAGTGCTAGATCCGGAACAAAATCATACTTTCAACGACCATTACTTAGAAGTTGATTACGATTTATCAGATATCATGTTTGTCTGTACTGCGAATAGTATGAACATACCACTAGCATTATTGGATAGGATGGAAATAATTAGGCTTCCTGGTTACACAGAAGATGAAAAGGTAAATATCGCAAGCAAGTATCTAATTGAAAAGCAGAAGAAAAATAATGGATTACAAGAAAAAGAATTAAATATTACTCAGAACTCTATAAAAGACTTGATTAGATATTTCACGAGAGAAGCTGGGGTTAGATCTCTAGAAAGAGAGATAGCAAAAATTTGCAGAAAAGTAGTTAAAAAGAATGCCGATTCAAAGAAGCCCAAGAATATCTCAATTAAGCCGAATAACCTTGAAGATTATTGTGGAGTAAGGAAATATGAGTATGGAGAAGCTGAAGAAAAAGACAGAATTGGCCAGGTGACTGGTTTAGCATGGACACAAGTGGGAGGAGAGCTTTTAACGATTGAAGCTTCCACTTTTGCTGGAAAAGGAAAAATTATAAAAACAGGTTCCTTAGGTGACGTCATGCAAGAATCTATTCAGGCAGCCTTATCGGTTGTGAGGTCTAGATCAGAATCCCTAGGTATAGATCCTAAATTTTATGAAGAACAAGATATACATATTCATGTTCCGGAAGGAGCAACTCCTAAAGATGGGCCTAGTGCAGGTGCTGCAATGTGCACCGCTGTTACTTCAGTCTTGGCCAAAATTCCAGTTAGATCTGACGTTGCCATGACAGGAGAAATAACTCTTAGAGGTGAAGTTCTTAAGATAGGCGGGTTAAAAGAAAAACTATTAGCTGCCAGAAGAGGGGGCATAAAAGTAGTCCTTATTCCTGAAGGCAACGTTAGGGACTTGAAAGAAATTCCAGATAACATTAAATCTGAATTAGAAATCAAATCTGTTAGGTGGATTGACGAAGTTCTTGATATAGTTTTGACCAGACAACCTATCCCATGGGAAAAGGATGAAGAGACTCAAAAATTGCCAACAAAAAAATCCAAGACAAAAAAAGGTCAAATAAAGGCTCATTAAATTGTTTTAAATTCTCTTGACAACCCCTATACATAGGGTTTAAATCGTTATGACCAACCTGTAAAAGATAGGTTGGCGTAACAAGACTCTAGGAGATTAATGTGAATAAAGCCCAATTAACTGACGCTGTAGCAGCAGCAACCGATTCATCAAAAGCAGAAGCAGGAAGAGCAGTAGAAGCTACTCTAAGTGCGATAGGAGGTGCCTTAGCAGGAGGAGATAGTGTTTCTCTTGTAGGCTTCGGAACTTTCAACGTAAGACATCGTGCTGCAAGAATGGGAAGAAACCCCCAAACGGGAGCTTCTATCCATATAAATGCTTCTAAATCAGTAGGATTTAAAGCGGGTAAAGCTCTTAAAGAGAGTTTATAAGCTTTATATATAATTATAAGCGCGCCTATAGGCGCGCTTTTTTTTAGGTTTAATTATGGCTGGAATGCAAAATATTAGAGAAGGCTTGACTGGTAATTTAACCAAGATAATAGTTATTGCAATTGTTATTACCTTTGTAGGCTCAATTGGTTGGGCTGGCTTCTTTTCCCAAGGCAATGCAAATGTTATTGCAACAATAGGATCCAAGCAGATTACTAATGCAGACCTGAATTTTGAAGCTGCTTCACAGCAATTCCTCCTTAACCAAAGATTTCCCGATCAACAAATTGAAGATGAAGTCTTAATGGAAATATCTATTGAGTCATTGATAAGAAAGTTTGGAATATTAGATTTTATTGAAAATAATGGTCTATATTTAGCTGATAGTTTTGTCTTTAAAGAATTAGCTAAAGATGAACAATTTCAAGAAAATGGAAGATTCAGCAAACAAAGCTTTGATGCTTTTGCTAGAAGTAATGGCTTTATACCTCAAGACTATTTAAATAGGGTTAAACAAGACCTAGTTTTAGATTTTTGGAAACAATCACTTCTAAAGTCCTCTTTTCTATCTGAAGAAGAGGTCCAAGAATCACTCGTCCTGGCTGAACAAGAAAGAGATATTACTTTTATGAAGCTACCAGTGAAGAATTTCTCTAAAGAGGTTAAAACTTCAGACAATGAATTACTAGATTTCTATAACGATAATATAGATGATTACGTTACGGAAAAGAAAACAAGAGTTAACTACTTACCTCTATCGGTAGAAGATTTTAAGTCTACTATTAATATAACAGAGACTGATATAGCAGAAGAATACCAGAGCTACTTCGATCAGTTTGATACTACAGAAAGAAAATCCGTTTCTCATATAATGCTAAATATTGACTCTGACAGAACCAGGCAAGAGGCAATAAAAATTTTAGAAAACACCAAAGACAAGTTGTCTGAAGGAGTAGACTTTAGCGCTTTGGTCATTGAAATGTCAGACGATGAAGGAACAAAAGACTCTGGTGGCAGTCTGGGCGTTACTGATGGAACTCTTCTGCCTTCTGAATTTGAGGAAGCTCTCTCTGGCATGAGTGAAGGTGAAATCTATGGACCTATTGAACTTAGTAACAGTGTTCATTTAATTAAGCTAACAAAAAAGGAAATACCAGAACTCGCGCCTATAGAAAGCATGCAAACTCAAATTAAAGAGAACCTTATAGCTGAATCAGCTTTGGCTAATTACAGTGATTTATTGGATAGCGCGTCTGATCTGGTTTTTACTATGGGGTCTTTAGGTGATATCGCACAAGAGCTAAGTCTTAAAAGCATTGATTCAGGACTTTTCTCCTTAAATGAAGCAAACGAAGATTTAAATTCTGCCTCAATCCTCGAAATAATTTTTGATACCAATGTAAGTAATGATTTGATAGAGCTAATCGAAACATCAAATGAGACAGCTATATTATTTGAAAGAACAGATTTCCAAGATGAAAAGGTTATTGATTTTAATTCTATTAAAGAAGAAATTTTAGAAGATTATAAATTAATAGTAACTAAGAGGATGGCTGGTGATTTTGTAGATCAAATATTAGCCGACTTAAGAGAAGGGCAGGACTTTAGTTCGCTAGCATCTAATACTGATTTTAAACTTGAAACCTATAAGGGTTTAAAAAGAGACTCCTCTCTTCTAACTTCTGAGGCCGTAGTAAATATCTTCAATCTCCCAAGGTCTAAAGCTGGTAAAGTTTACGGATCTTCTGTTTCTAGAAATGGAGATTACTTAGTTTATAGACTTGATTCTGTTAAAAACCAAGATACTGAAATGGACCCAGAGAGCAAAAAAGGCTTTTTTGATTATCTCACTGACCAAAGAGTATTAGCAGAATACAGTGAGCTTTTATTTGCTGTTCAAGAGAATTCTAAAGTTACAAAAAGTTATTAGCTTTCTGCTTCTTCTATAGATCCCATTGCGGTTATATTAAATCCAGCATCTACGTATAGTATTTCTCCACTGATTCCGCTTGCCATATCAGAAGTTAAGAAAGTAGCTGCATCTCCAACTTCTTTGGTTGTGATGTTTCTACCAAGAGGAGCTCGACTGGCATTATAAGAAAGCATTTTTCTGAAGTTCTTTACACCAGAAGCTGCAAGAGTTTTAACAGGACCTGCCGAAATAGCATTTACTCTATGGCCGTCTTTACCAGCTGAAACAGCTAGATATCTAACGCTAGCTTCTAAGCTTGCCTTTGCTAAACCCATAACATTGTAGTTGGGTAGAGTCATTTTAGATCCTAAATAGGATAAAGTTAGCAAGGAACCATTTCTGCCTGACATCATTTCTTTTGCGCCTTTGGCTAGAGCAATGAAGCTATAACTGCTTATGTCATGAGCGATGTTAAATCCTTCTCTAGAAGTTACATCTAGAAAGTCACCATCCAATTCCTCTCTTGGAGCAAAACCAACGGCGTGTATAACGGCATCTAACCCATCCCATTTATTTGAAAGCTCCTTAAAAGTATTCTCAATTTGACAATCTTCTGCCACATCACAGGGTATGAACGTATCTACTCCCCAACTGGAACCTAATTTCTCTACATTCCCTTGCAATCTTTCATTTTGATAGGTGAGAGCTATATTCGCACCATTTTTAGACATAGATTCTGCTATTCCAGCAGCAATTGAGTGTTTATTGGCAACACCCACTATCAATATGTTCTTATTCTTTAACATGCTTAACCAGCCCCTATGTTTTCATCGAGGAATTTAATCATCTCTTCATAGAGCTCTATTCTATTTTCTTCTATAACAAAACCATGTTCTTCTTTGTCCTTAACCATGGATTTATAATCCTTCCCTATATTATCGAGGGCTTTAGTTAGAATTTCATAATTTTTAAAATGAGCTTGCCTGTCCATTTTTCCATGAACTAAAAATAGATTAGCTTTAATTTTATTTACTTGTTTAGAAGGAGAGAAAGCTTTTCGTGTCTCTTTATCTTCAGGTATAACCTGCTTTAAATACGCTGCTCCAGCTCTGTAATTTGGAATGTTTCCAACACTGGTAAATGATTCAACATCATAAACCCCAACATAACCTATAGCACACTTATATAAATCTGGTTCTCTAACAGATGACATAAGCGCTGCATACCCGCCATAACTTGCTCCGTAAATACAAAGTCTATCCTTGTCAGCAATGCCTTCATTTACTGCCCATTGAATACCATCAGTTAGATCGTCTTGCATTGTGGTACCCCACTGAAGAAAACCTGATTGCAAGAAGTCTCTGCCATAGCCTCCAGAACCTCTATAGTTTAATTGCATCACTGCATATCCTCTATTTGCTAAGAATTGAGCTTCAGAATTATACCGCCAATAATCCCTTACTCCATGAGGTCCTCCGTGAACCATCATTACCAAGGGTAAATCGCTCTTTGCTCCTATAGGTCTTGTTAAATATCCATTAATTTCTAGACCATCACGAGCATTAAATTTTATGGGCTCCATTTCAGCCATTTGGTTAGCTTTGATCCAGCCCCTTCTATTCATACCCAAATCCTTAAGTTCATTTGTAATTGTATTAAATACGTAGTAACCACCAGGATCTCTATCATTCGCAACAGATATAACTAGCTCATCTTCTTTTATTGTTGATGAAGCCTCTCTTACAACATATCCAGGAAAGGTTTTCTCTAGTGCTCTAAGTTTTTTACCATTTGCAGCTTCTTTGTTCAGCCAAATAGTTTCTGGTTTTCCATCGTAAGTTACTAAACCTATAGGTTCTTCAAGGTCTCTTTGCCAAATAGCAAATTCAATATCGACAGTAGGGTGTCTAAATTTTTCAATTAACTCCCTTTTTTTAGGATCGTATTCACATACTCCTTTTATAGATTTATTAATAGAGCACATGACTATTAGATTTTTACCGTCTTCTGTAAATGACAGGGGTGTTATGGTGCCTTTGCCATAATCGTATTGCCCATGCAGTTCCCATTCACTATTAGCAGAGCTTCTATAGTAAAAAACGTTTTGATTAGAATTATTTTCACCCCAGGCGACTCTAACAACTTTATCTTTATCTAGAAGAATATTTCCTCTTTGAGCTGGTGATGTTGAGAGTTTAGTTTTTTTACCTGTATAAACGTTTACTTTAAACAGAGTAGGGTAGGACTTTTCATAAAAGTTAACTAAAATATGATTTTCATCTAAATATCCGTCATCTTCTAAAAGCCTATCAACTATTTCAAAATAAGATCTTCCCACACTACTTCTACTAACCCTAGTAGCTTTTCGAGTTACGTCTCCGATGATCATCTTCATTTTTGAACCATCTGGATTAAATGCAAGAAATTGACCAAGTTCTCTAGGGCTAGCCAGAGAACCAAACCGTTTAGCTGCTGCAACACCTATTCTTTCATTATTTAGCCACATATACCTTCCGTGAAACATATCATCGCCAAAAGAATGAGCATAAATAATCTTATTGGTACTTCTTTCTATGACTACTATTCTGGAAGTGTCTTCGTCTTCCATATAGGTAGCAAAATACTGGCCATTAGGTGAAATCTGGACTGAATTAAATTCGTTGTCTTTAAAAAAATCTCCTACTGAAACTTCGGAACTCAAAAAAAGGTTAAATGAAAGCAGAAATATTGAAATAACAATGTTTTTAAGTGAATTCATAATTTTGTGTGTTTATCTTGTAAAAGTGCAACTTTATATGAATATTTAGATAAATTGCTAATTATTTAGTGTTTTTAAAAAAAATAAAAAAAACCCTCTCAAAAGTACCTATTTTCTTAATTTTTGGTAAACTGCGGACGTTATATTAACTTTTGGGGGACTCATATGAGTTTATTTAAATCATTTTCGATAAGATCTCTTTTAGTTTTATCTATGGTTTTCGCCTTTTCGACCACTACTTTTAGTGCCGATGATGACGAAGCTGAAGATACTGTAGAAGAGGTAATAGTAACTGGTTCTCGTATTGCTAGAGCAGAAGTGGATGGGGCTAGCCCTATAATCGCTGTAACTGCAGAAGATATTAGAGCTACCGGTGAAATGTCTCTTGCTGAAGTATTGAGACAATCTAATGTAAACAGTTTTGGTTCTTTCCAACCATCTTCTGGAACAACTGCACAAAGTCAGGCTACTGTTAGTTTGAGAGGTGCAGGGGCAGGAAGAACTCTGGTACTAATGGATGGAAAAAGAATGGCTGGATCACCAAGTTATGGTGGTGTTGCTAATAATATCAACAGTATTCCTTTTTCAGCTGTAGAAAGAGTTGAAATTCTTACTGATGGTGGATCGGCTCTTTACGGTTCTGATGCACTTGCTGGTGTTGTAAACGTCATAATGAAAAAAGACTTTGAAGGTGCTGAGGCATATATTTACGAAGGAAGCCCTGAAAGAGGCGGCGGCGAGCAATCAGCTTTTGGTTTTACTGCTGGCTTAACTTCTGATGTTGGTAATGTAGTTATATCTTTTGAGCACGACTCTAGAGAAATTGTATACATGGCAGACAGATGGTGGTCACAACGTAACTTCATAGATGGCAAAGATGCTTCTAATGCTACAAGTTACTTCGACACTCTAAACGCAAGTTTCTATTCTTGTAACATGTGGTCGTACGCAAGCCCAGGATTTGGTTATGAAGCTATTCCAGCTTGTGTTGGACAAAGTGATTTCTTAGGCGGCGGTAATCAATACGATTATGGTGGAGGAGGAGTAGTCCTTTATCCATACAATCAAATTATGGCTGAAGATGCTTCTACAGGAAGAGATACAGTGTTTGTAAACTATAACTACGACATTAACGATAATCATTCTATCAATGCTAGAGGTATCGTAACTAAAGTAAATGGTTTTGGTAGATACGCGCCTGTAGCTGGTTTCTTTGGAGTGGAATGTTCTAAGTGGGGCGGATGTCCTTACACAGCAGCTGAACTTCAAGCTGGTGCTGGATGGAGTGCAGCTGATATTGCTGCTGGATCTAGCGCAGTTGGTGCATCTGATTATGATGATGTATCTATATATTATCGTATGAGAAGTGTTGGACCACGTATTGGAAAAAACACTGATTATTTCACTGACTACTTACTTGATTTCACAGGTAACCTCGGCTTTGCTGATTACAGTGTATTTTTACATCATTCAAGAGCTGACTATGGACACATGGGTTACAACTACACGTTGAAATCCGTTGCTTCAAAACTAGCTGAAGACGGTGATTTTGAATTTGCAAACATGAGCGCTGCTCAAGCTACAAAACTTCGTTACACAGAAGTGAGTGAAGACGATATGGCTCTTCAACACGCTGGCTTCACACTTATTGGTGATGTTGATGCTGGTATAGGTTCTGGCCCTCTTGATTGGGTTGTAGGTTTTGAGTACATGTCAACTGACTATAGTGTATTGGTTGATGCGCAAAGAGAAGCTGGTAACGTAATGGGTTCTGCAGGAAGTTCTTCTGGAGGATACCGTGATGTAAGAGCTTGGTTTGCGGAATTTAGACTTCCACTTACTGATGATTTAGAACTTAACTTAGCTCATAGAGCTGATGATTATAGCGATTTTGGATCTGCTAATAATTCTAAACTTTCAATGAGATGGCAAGCAATGGATAATCTTGTAGTAAGGGGTTCTTTCTCAGAAAGCTTTATTGCTCCTACTCTTGATTCTTTAGGTATGTCTACAGCTTTCTCAGCTGACTCAGCTATAGATAGAGTGCAGGCTGCTAATGCTGGAGTTGCTGCAAGATCTCAACAAAAACAAGTTTATAGATTGGCTAATCCTAATCTAGGACCTGAAACTGGTGAGTACGTTAACGTCGGAATCGTCTGGAATCCTACTGACAATTTAAGTCTAGTGATAGATGCTTACGAATTAACTCTTGAAAATCAAGAAACCTTAATCTCGGCTGGTGATATGTTATTAGCAGAGTGGGCTGGTGTTTTAAGTAACATCACTGAACCAACTGCAAGAATAGTAAGAAACCCTTACGTTGCTGGAAGCAGTGCTGTAGATGACGGAACTGGAATGTGTCAGTACGGACAAGCTGCAAAAGTGGCGTGTTTAGGTTCTCTTAAAGAGATTTACGCTCCAATGGCAAACGCTGGTGGTTTTGAAATTTCTGGAATTGATTTAGCACTTGACTATACCTACGAAACTGACAATTGGGGAACATTCAGACCTATGTTAGATCTAACTATGGTTACTGAGGCTTTGTTTGAAGACTACTTCGCTGGACCAATGGTGGATCAAGTTGGACGTAATGGACTTCCTGAAATCAGAGCTAACGTAACGTTGGCGTGGGGTAAAGGAGACTGGAATGCATATTATCAATATGAATACATAGATAGCATGTACGAGAGTTCTTCTTTTGATGTTGCAACTTTAACAAGTTCAGCTTCTGGAAGCCTTAAATCTCATGGTCTTCAAAACATTCAAGTTTCATACACATCTGCTAGTGAGACAACTATTACAGTTGGTGTTAGAAACTTAAATGATAAGGATCCTGTTATTGATAGCGGTTATGAGTGGAATTCATACTTGTATGATATCTACGGAAGAACATACACTGTTAAACTTGAGCAAAGATTCTAATCTAAGCTTAAAAGAAAAGGGCCTTCGGGCCCTTTTTTTTATCTTGGTTTTATCTAATCTTCTCTTTTTACTCTATATTTTTTGTTAAGGTTTTGTATGTTTAAATCATAAGAACCAAATAGGCCTTTGGATATTGAAACAGTTTGATCTTTTTTAAATAAACCCTTTCTGGTAGGTTCCAAGACTCTCCATTTCTGTCCATTTTTTAAAGTTAGTATGTATTTATCTGCAGCATAACGACTTACTTTTGCTATGACATTGCTTAATTCATTAGGAATAACAATACTCTGTGTCTCAGCAATTACTTCTTCTAAATCCCCACCCCTTCTTCCAAATAAATTTTCTTGTACGACTTTCCTTTTAGGTTGTATGTTTTTAACTTCTCTTGCTACTAGTTCTTTATCATTTTCTTGTTTTTTTCTACTCAAAGACTTGTCATAACACTCAAGCCTGTCGGCGGGGTCAATTAATTCTAAGCAAGACGATAAGGATTCTACGGGCTTAATTTGCGCTGCCTGGTTTGTTGCTTTATTTTTAGGAATGAACCCGAAATATCTGATCGTCCTAGTAACGCCACTTAAACTTATTTTTAAATTAAAATCGTATTGATCTCCTTTCACTGGCGCATTGGTACTTAACAGTATGGCTTGCCCACCTGATATTTGCTTTACTTCAATTTTTATTTCATTAATGTCAATGAAATTGCTATTTTCAATGAAAGTATTCTTAGAATTTTCTATTTTTATATCAAAGGGATTTATAGTTTGAGCAGATTTAACTTTAATTGAGGCACTTAATTTTTCTTCATTGGTTGAATTCACAGACATTGATCCTAAGTTCAATGAAGAGAGGTTAAAAGACACTAAGACCAGTGTTGTAAGTAGAAGTATTGTTTTATTCATTTGTTTTTTAATAATATTGCAAAGTTAAGCATGATAAAATAAGTTGCTAAGCTTAATTAAAAACTTCCAAATATGGAACTATGAATTTTGTTAATTTATTTAACTTCCCATTAATTCAATAACTAAAAATATTTATGAAATTAAAATACTTAGCTTTAACAATTTGTTTATTTCTTTTTGCTTGTGGAGAGAATATACCTCCTGTTGATTCTTCAACAGAAACTAAAATACTATATTTAGGCAATGGCACTGAGCCTAAAGACCTAGATCCTCATACCGTTACCGGTGTTCCAGAAAGTAAAATACTAATGGCCCTTATAGAAGGTCTTGTGATAAGGCATCCTTCAGGGTTGCCACCAATACCAGGCATTGCTGAAAGTTGGGATATCTCTTCTGATGGCAAGGAATATACTTTCTATTTAAGAGACGCACTTTGGTCAAATGGCGATACTGTTATTGCTCAAGATTTTGTGTATGCGTGGAACAGAATGCTTATGCCTTCCTTGGGCTCTAAATACCCTGATATGCTGTATGACGTAGTCAATGCAGAGAAATACAACAAAGGTTTATTAGATGACTTTAGTTTAGTTGGAGTGAAAGCTATTGATGATAAAACCTTGAAAGTAGATCTAAAAAATCCTGCACCTTATTTTATTGAACTTTTAGCCCACTACACCACAAGACCCGTTCATAAAGCCACTATTGAAAAGTTTGGAGAGATGGACTCTCTGGGTAATCAATGGACTAGACCAGGTAATTTTGTAGGCAATGGACCTTTTACTCTTGAAGAATGGAAATTAAATCAAGTTATCAAGGTTAAGAAAAGCCCAACCTATTGGGATGCAGATAGAGTTCAATTAAACGAGATCCATTTTCTTCCAATAGACAATGTAACGAGAGAAGATTTTATGTTCAGGTCGGGAAGATTACACGTTACTAGCACTGTGCCTACAGAGAAGATAGAAGTTTATAGAGAAGAGTACCCGGATCAAATCAACATAACGCCTTATTACGGAACTTATTACTATAGGATTAATATTAATAAAAAGCCTTTGGACGATAAGTTGGTTAGGCAAGCGCTTTCACTTTCTATTGATAGGGAGAAAATTACTGAAAAAGTAGCAAAAGGTGGTCAAGACCCAGCCTTTTCGTTTACACCACCAGATCCTAACTCTTACTTTCCGCCAACGAAACTAGAGTATGATCCAGAGAAAGCAAAGGAGTTATTAGAAACAGCTGGGTTCAGTTCTGACAGCCTACCAACTATAGAACTTTTGTATAACACCTCTGAAGGTCACCAGAAGATAGCGGAAGCAATGCAACAGATGTGGAAAGAGAATTTAGGTATAAATATTCTATTAACGAATACCGATTGGAAAGTTTACTTATCAAGGCAAAATACAGGAGACTACGAAATTGCAAGAGCCGGTTGGATTGGTGACTATCAAGATCCTAAAAGTTTCTTAGACATGATGGTTACTGGAAGAGGTAATAATCAAACTGGTTGGTCTAATGCAGATTACGATAATTTGTTAATTAAAGCTGCAAACTCAACTTCACAAAAAGAAAGGTTTTCGTATATGTATGAAGCTGAAAAAATTCTTATGGATGAACTGCCTATTATTCCGATCTATACTTATACAAGAATCTTTATGAAACACGGAAGTGTAAAAGGCTGGAACCCCAACTTATTAGACTCTCATCCTTACCAATATATTTCTATAGAAAATAAATAAGCCTTTATGTTCAATTTAATTTTAAGAAGGATAGCTATAGCTATACCTGTTCTTCTGACCGTCATAACTTTAACTTTTCTTATGGTGCACTCAGCTCCAGGGGGGCCTTTTGATGAAGAGAAAGCAGTATCAGCTGAAGTCCTGGCTAAGCTAAATGAGCGTTATAATTTAGACCAACCTCTTTCAGTACAATATTTTGATTATTTATCAGGCGTATTGGTTGGAGATTTTGGTCCATCCTTTAGGTATCCAGGAAGGTCTGTAACTGAGTTAATTTCTATAGGACTGCCTATTACTTTTGAACTAGCTCTTTATTCAATTCTCTTTGCATTATGCGTAGGAGTTTTAGCTGGAGTGCTTGGAGCACTTAGACCTAATACAGCCTTAGATTACATACCAATGTCTACTGCGATGATAGGTATTTGCATACCTTCTATCATCTTAGGGCCTATTTTAATCCTTATCTTTGGAATATGGCTTGGTTGGGTTCCAGTTTCTGGTTGGGGATACATGCCAGGAGATAAGATCCTGCCCATTCTTACATTGGGAACGGCTTACGCAGCTTATTGTGCCCGTTTAACCAGAGGAGGAATGTTAGAAATTCTAAATCAAGACTTTATTAGAACTGCTAGAGCTAAAGGCCTATCGGAAACCAGAGTAGTTGTAGTTCATGCCCTTAGAGGAGGACTCACTCCTGTAATTGCTTTTTTAGGACCCGCTATGGCAGGACTACTAGCTGGTTCATTTGTGGTAGAAACAATTTTTGGCATTCCAGGTTTAGGTAGATTTTATGTTGAGGCTGCTTTTAATAGAGATTACACAATGATTCTTGGATCTTCTATTTTCTTCTCTTTTCTAATCGTCTCCTTTAATTTGATTTCAGATTTAGTTGCTGCTGCCCTTAATCCTAAATTAAGAGACTAAAATGAATAACAGTTTGTGGAAAGATGCTTTTAATAGATTAATTTCTAATAAATTATCTTTATTCGGTTCTATCTACATCTTATTCATTATTGTTTTAGCTCTTATCACTCCTTTAATTGCTCCTTATGATTACGCTTATCAAGATCTCGATCTTGGACCTTCTGGACCTTCAGCCTTACATTGGTTGGGGACTGATACTTTAGGTAGAGATTTATTAACCAGAATGATGTACGGAAGTAGAGTGTCGTTGATGGTTGGATTCTTGGCTACCATGGTTGCTTTATCTATTGGAGTTATATGGGGAACGGTTGCTGGATTTTCTGGAGGTAAAGTAGATACCATCATGATGAGAATAGTTGATGTTCTTTACGGAATTCCTTTTATTATTTTTGTTATTCTTTTAATGGTTATATTTGGCAGGAATTTAATCTTATTATTTATGGCAATAGGTGCAGTGGAATGGTTGACCATGGCTCGAATAGTGAGAAGCCAGGTCATGTCCTTAAGTAAGCAAGAGTTTATATTAGCTGCAGAAGCTATGGGAGTAAGTAGAGTAGGAATTATTTATAAGCACCTAATTCCTAATGCGATTGGTCCGGTTATTGTTTACGCTACTTTAACCGTTCCTCAGATAATGCTTTTAGAAGCATTTTTAAGCTTTCTAGGCCTTGGTGTTCAAGCTCCCTTAAGCTCTTGGGGATTATTGATCCGCGATGGCGCAGTGTCTATGGAAGAGTATTGGTGGTTATTAATATTTCCTTCCTTAGCTTTCTCTTTAACTTTATTCTCTTTGAACTTCATAGGGGACGGTTTAAGGGATGCATTAGATCCAAGAACTTCAGACTCGTAAGAACTTTACAAGAAAAGTTTTAAAACCTGACCAGGAAAAATCTTTGACGGATCTTTAATCTCATTCCATTCTTGAATTTGGGATGAACTGATATCAAATTTAGAAGCTATTCTACTTACAGTATCTCCTGATTTAACAGGGTAAAGCATGGTTCTTAATTGCTTAGACGGAATATCCTGTCTAATTCTTTCATAACGAGAGAATATCTTTATTGCTTGATTAATCTGTAAAGGCTTTTCAATCTTTAGTTCGTTCCATAAGGCTATGTCTTCAATAGAAACTTTAAATTTTTTCGAAATATTCCATAAAGAGTCTCCTTTGGCAACCTTATAAGTTCTTTCTCTAGGGCTTTGTTTGTTAGCCCAAGCAGAACCTCTAGGAACCATGATTTCTTTTCCCGCGACAATTAAATCAGATGACATACTGTTAATTTCCTTGAGAACCGACACCTCTATCTTGTACCTGGAAGCTATTCTAGAAAGGTTATCTCCTCTTCTAATTTTGTATCTATCCCACCTAACCAGATCATTTTGATCTAAAGAATCCAGCTGAGTAATAAATCTATCTGATACTCCGATAGGCAAAAGCAAGTAATGAGGCCCACTTGGATCGGTCGCCCATTGATTAAAACCAGGGTTAAGTTCGTATATAGTTTCAGGTTTTAGACCTGCTAAATCAGCTGCCTGCATTAAGTCCAATTGCCCGGGAATCTTAACCTTTTGGAAATAGGCCCTATTGGCAATAGAAGGAAGATGAACATCAAATGAGTCTGGATCTCTAATTAGTTCACATAACACTAGAAGTTTAGGAACATAAGCTGTGGTTTCTTTGGGCAGATTTAAATCCCAAAATCTAGTCGGTTTGCCAGCATTCTTGTTTTTTCTAATAGCTCTATTTACCCTAGTAGGACCTGCGTTGTAGGCAGCCATTGCCAACAACCAATCACCTTCAAATTTCTCATTTAAATAGGTTAAGAATTTAAGAGCAGCTTCGGTAGAGGCCATTACGTCTTTTTTGCCGTCATACCACCAATTGGACTTTAATCCCCATTCTTTACCTGTTGAAGGTAAGAATTGCCATATTCCTGTAGCTCCATCAACTGATTTAGCGTAAGGATTAAATTCGCTTTCAACAAAAGGCAATAAAGCTAATTCAACGGGTAGATTTAATTCTTGAGCTCTACTTAAAGTATGGAATAGATATCTCTGGCCTGATTTACTGATTCTGTTGACTGCCGTTTGATTACTATAAAGTCTTTCTCTATAAACGCTTGTGGCTGCAATCTGATCTTCAGGAATGGTTAAAGTAAGATCTGTTCTAATTCTTTCCCAAATATCATAAGGTGCCTCTTCAATCGCTGCTTCAATTATTTTAGGACTATCTGCAGTAATAACTTTCGAATCAAGTTGAATCACTTCTTTACTTATAGCCGTACTGGAACAACTACAAAGAATAGCTAGAGATAAAGCTATCGAATATTTATTCATCTAAAAGTTATCTTTCCAATCTCTTATAGCACCTAATACTTCATGGGCCTCTTTAAGTTCACTGCCTGAGTAATTGGCAGCGGCATCTATAACAGTTTTCTCTTCACATCTCATGAAAGGATTTATTTTTAACTCCGAACCAATATCTGAAGGCAAGGTTTCTTTATCTAATGCCCTAAGTTTATCTACCGCCTCTATTTTATCTTTGATAAATTGATTGCCAGGCTCTACGGTAATAGCGAAGGCAAGATTTGACTGAGTATATTCATGACCACAATAAACCTTAGTATTCTCAGGAAGAATAGAGAACCTTGAAATTGACTCGTGCATTTGCAATGGAGTGCCTTCAAATATTCTGCCGCAACCCGCCGAGAACAGAGTATCTCCACAAAATAGGATAGGTTCGGAACAAGCTTCTTCCGAATAATAGGCCAATTGATCAAGAGTATGGCCAGGAGTCGAAAGAGCAATAAATTTCTTTCCCAAGAGTTCAAATTCTTCATTATCACTTAAAGGGGAGCTGATACCTTGAATATGTCCTCCTCCAGGACCGTAAACATCACAGTTAAAATGATCTTTGAGTTCTTGAATGCCCCCACTATGATCAAAATGGTGGTGGGTAATGATTATGCTCTTAAGATCAAGTTTTAGTTTATTAAAAGTTTCCAGTACAGGTTTAGGATCTCCAGGATCAACAACAATAGCTTGTTCTCCTTCAACTAAAGTCCAAATATAGTTGTCCGAAAATGCTCTAATTGGAAATATTTCTAACATAATTTGATGTTGATTTTACACTTACTATGAAAGAATAGTTAGTCTATCTGTAATACAATTGAATTATATTTGTATGGATGAAATTGAGATATTTACTGACGGCGCTTGTCGAGGAAATCCTGGTTTAGGAGGATGGGGTGCCTTGATAAGAAGAAATGGCGAAGAAAGTTCTCTCTGGGGAGGGGAAAGAGAAACAACTAACAATAGAATGGAGATGGAAGCAGCAATTAGAGGTCTAGAATCAATTATTGAAAGTTCAACTATTACTATAACTACAGATTCAAATTACTTAAAAGATGGCATTACGCAATGGTTGGAAGGGTGGAAGAAGAAAGGCTGGAAAACAGCTGCAAAGAAACCTGTTAAGAATCAAGATTTATGGATGCGTTTGGATGAACTTTCTCAGTTCCATAATGTAAATTGGAAGTGGGTTAAGGGACACAGTGGACATAGAGAGAATGAAATTGCTGACTTGTTAGCAAATAAAGGAATAGATGAGTTATAGATGAATAGACAGATCATTTTAGACACAGAAACAACAGGACTTGATTTTAAGATCGGTCACAGAATCATTGAGATAGGTTGTGTGGAGATTATTAATAGGAAGTTTACTGGTAACGAATATCATACATACATTAACCCCGACAGGGAAAGCGACGAAGGAGCTTTGAGAGTCCATGGTCTTACTACAGAGTTTTTATCAGACAAACCAAGATTTTCAGAAATTTATGAAGATTTCATTAGTTTTATAAAAGACTCTGAATTACTCATACATAATGCGGAATTTGATATTGGTTTTTTAGACAATGAAATAAAGTTGGTTTCTAAGAACTTAAACCCGGTCGAAAAAGAAGTTGTTAAAATCACTGATACCCTTCAGATAGCTAGAGAGAAACATCCCGGTCAAAGAAATAGCCTAGATGCGTTAGTTAACCGATATGAAATTAATGGATATGACCGAGAGCTTCACGGCGCTTTACTTGATTCAAAAATATTAGGGGATGTATATCTGTCGATGACTGGAGGTCAAAGCGCTTTAGATTTCACTGCGAACGATAGTCAAAAGACAAATGTAGAAGAAGTTAAAGAGAACACTTCGTCTAGGAAGAAATTGAAAGTCGTAAAAGTATCGGCTAAAGATAAGGCTAGAAATTTAGAGTATTTGGCTAAAATGAAAGAAGAGACAGATGTAGAACCCATTTGGAATCAAGAACATGAATGATTCATTAGTGCGAACTAGATTTGCACCTAGTCCAACGGGTCTATTGCATATTGGAGGTGCAAGAACCGCTTTATTTGCTTGGCTTTACGCAAAAACAAATTCTGGATCTTGCCTTCTGAGAATTGAAGACACAGATAAGGAGAGATCAAAACAGGAATTTACTGACGAAATTATCAATAGTTTTAATTGGATGGGGGTTAATTTTGATGAGGATGTTGTTTATCAATCTAAAAACCATGATCGTCATTTATCAGTAGCTAAAGAGCTTTTAAAGAGCGGAAAAGCTTACGTATGCGATTGTTCTAAAGAAAGGTTAGACCGGCTAAGAAAAGAACAGCAAGAACAAGGCCTTAATCCAAAGTATGACGGTAAATGCAGAGACCTCTCTTTAAGTGAATCCGATAATACCGTTATTAGATTTAAGAATCCTGAGAATGGTAGTGTTATCTTTCAAGACCTAATAAAAGGTGAAATAGAGTTTCGTAACGAAGAAATGGATGATTTCATCATTGTTAGAAGCGACGGCGCACCAACCTATAATCTGTGCGTGGTGGTGGATGATTTAGACATGCAAATCTCCCATGTTATTAGAGGGGATGATCATATAAATAACACCCCCAAACAAATCAATGTCTTTAAAGCGCTTAAAGTTGAATCACCCACTTATGGCCATGTTCCTATGATCCTTGGAGAAGACGGGAAAAGAATGTCTAAAAGGCATGGAGCTGTAGGTGTTTCTGAATACCGTGATATGGGCATTCTTCCTCAAGCTTTCATGAACTACCTAGCAAGATTGGGCTGGTCCTTAGGAGATCAAGAAATTTTTACATCTGATGAATTGGTAAATAATTTTAGTAGTGGGAATTTAAATACTGCTCCAGCATCATTTTCTTTGGATAAACTAACTTGGTACAACAAGGAATACCTTAACGCGATGGAATTTAATGATTTAGTGGATTTAATCCCATCTGAGCATATAAAGAATGATCAATATTCAAAAAATGTAATTGAGCTTATTAGGGATAGGTGCAATTCTTTAAATGATTTTTCTACTGAATCACAGTATTTCTATAACAAGCCAGAAGTCTTCAGAGAAGAGGATAAAAACAAAGCTATTAAAGAGAATACTTTAAATTTATTAAGCTCTCTAAGTGAACGTTTAAGCGATCTAGCAGAATGGAAAAGTGATTCGATCCAAGAAGAAATTAAAGTTTTTGTTGAAGAGCAGGAAATAGGTTTTGCAAAAATAGGAATTCCTTTAAGACTAAGCCTAACAGGGTCCTTGAATTCTCCATCAATTGATAAAGTTTGCGAATTACTTGGGAAAGAAGAGGTTATAGAGCGGATAGACTTTGCTCTTAAAAGTTTTTAATTAAAGGTTCGCAAGAAACTCGTCAACTTTTTTCCAGGCTTGTTTCCTGATTAAATCAGATTCCATAAAAATTTCATGTCTACTATCAATATTCTCAATATGGGTATTTTTAAATCTATTTAAAATTTGAACATTCCCAGAAGGAGACACCAATCTATCCTGGGTAGCATTTAACAGTAAAATTGGTCGTTCAACATCAACTCCCCAATTTTCTTCTTTGAATTTATTAGTTCTTTTAACGGCTTCATAAATCCAACCTAGACTTAATCCTTTTACTCCTAACGCAGGCTCTTTACAAATCAAGCGATAAACTCTATCAAATCTATATTGGTCGCTGGTTAAGAAATTATCTTGGAACTCTTCTTCTAGCCATCCTTTCTCTTCATCCCAATTTGGTTTATCGATAGCAAAATCCTTAAAACCTATAGAAGAGATTGATCCAAGGGCGTTAACAATAATTCTTAAAGAGAACCTACTTTGTATTGAAAGCATCGGGGCACAAAGAATCAACCCTTCGTAGTCCTTCTCGTTTTCAACAAAATTGCTAGCCATCAAGCATCCGCCCATTGAGTGTCCAAAACCTATCCAGGGCTTAGGGCAGAGCGCCTCATAGAGCTCAAGAGTTTTTATCAGGTCTTTATCGTATTCTTCAAAATCATCAATATGGCCCAGCCTTACGTTCTTAGAGGTTCTTTCTGAAAGACCTTGACCTCTCCAATCCATCGCGGCAACGCAATAACCTCTTGAGATAAACCCTTCTATCACTTCATAATATTTCTCAATGAATTCGGTCCTACCAGATTGTAAGATGATGGTTCCTTTATCAGAATTTATGTTCCATACAGCTACCCTTAACTTCTTGTTATCAAAACCTGTAATAAAAAAACCTTTTGCTCCTTCAGGGCATTTAAAGTCTTCCAATTCAATTAAAGGAGCTTCTTCGTATTTGTTTATGCTATCCACAACTACATTTTAAACCTAATAAGACCTTTCCATTTTGTTTTTATGTTATTTACTATTCGTTTAATCTACAAAGTGAACTAAAATCTAAATCTTAAGGGGCTATAGCTCAGCTGGGAGAGCGCTACCGTGGCACGGTAGAGGTCGGCGGTTCGATCCCGCCTAGCTCCACCATCATCAATAATTTTTGAATTAGCTGACAGGTTTGTTGTAGGATTTAGATATGAAAGATTTTTTTAGAAAACTACCTTCTTCTGGATGGGCAGGCGCAATTGGTTTAATCATCTTTCTCATAATTTTGAATGGCATTCTTATGGAATGGACTGCAGTTAAATTCCCTACTGAGTATCATCAAACAGGTTGGCAATTTGTAGGAATGTTCATGATGATGGCCTTCATAATCCCTGCTTCCTTATTGGCTTCCTTATTGATAACTAGTCTCATAAGTCTTTGGAGGAAACAAAAGATCAAAGCCAAACTGTTTTTCTGGACTGCAGTTGTGACTGCGTTTGTATTGCTTCTTGGGTTGGTAGGTCCAATTTGGATTAAGAACATTGAACGTATAATTGAGGTGTACGTCTTACCCGAGAATCTAGAAGAACAAAGAGGCTGCGTAATAAGAGGAAGTCATACGATCGAAGAAAAAAATGGTTTGCACTATGTTTCTTACAGTAGTGCTTGTCGCCAAGCAATAGGTGAACTTTTCACAGGAGTGCATCTACCAAAAACAACTAATGATGCAGGGTTAAGAATGTTTATGGAGAAACATACCTATGAAGCTGGAGTGCTCTTAAAAAACGAAAGGTCAAGTTTTTGTGGAGACGTTATATCAGAAGGCTTGTTTGAATCAAAATGTGAAGACTATCATGTCAAAGGGATCATTAGGAACAATAAACTAGAAGACATTTGGTCAAGGTTTAATAAAAACGGGAGTATTAAAGAACGAATCATTTATAAGAATGGCCTGCGTCATGGTGTGCATGAAACTTTCTATGCCACTGGAGAATTGAATTGGGTAAGAAACTATAAAGATGGAAAATTGCATGGTCTTTGGGAGTCTTTCTTTAAAAATGGTAAGACTTATATTCTTTCAAACTGGAATAACGGAATAGAACTAAATCAAACAAGGTTTGCATATTATGACGATGGTCAATTGAAAGTAAGGCAAGACTTTAAAGGCGATAAACCAGAAGGTCTTTATGAGGAATTTGATGAAGAAGGACTATTAATGTACAAGGGAACTTATGAAGACGGAAAGATGGAAGGGTTATTTGAAACTTATGATTGAGATTAAAGAAGATTCAGTAATACTATCAACAGGTTCAAAAATTCAATATGATTTACCCTTTTTATGGTTAAGAGATAACTGTCAATGTGATCAATGCAGAATCTTAGAGACCCAAGAGAAGCAGTTTCTTTTACATTCAGTCCCAGTAGATATTTCTCCGAAGAGTGTTGAGATAAAAGAAGAAAGCCTTTTCGTTATATGGCCTGATGATCACGAATCCTTAATCCCATTAAGTAAAATAGAACAAAGTGGCAAAGCAAGATATCCAGAGCGCAAGGTATGGGCAAGTAAGTTTGTTCCTAAAAAGTACGATTGGTCTGAATTTTTAGACGATAGAGAAGTTGCCACTGAGGCACTAAAAACTTTTGTTACTTTTGGCGTGATTATTTTGAATAATGCTCCTGAAGAACCAAATTCTTTAGAACTTTTATCCAAAAGACTAGGCCCAATTCATGAAACATTATTTGAAAGGATTCACAACGTTTCAGTTTCAGGGCATGTTTATAACGTTGCACATACTTCAAAAGAACTTCCTCCACATAATGATTTCGCAAGCTACAAGTCTCAACCAAGTATCCAGGCTCTTCACATGTTAAAAAATGATTGTGAAGGAGGAGATTCTATAATTGTGGATGGCTGGGAAGTTGTTGAAGATTTAAGAAAAGAAAATCCTGAATATTTTAATATATTGCAAGAGTTTAATGTTCCGTTTAGACAATTTGATGAAAGTAATGAAACCTATGCTGAGGCTCCTCTTATTAAATGTTCATCCGAAGGATCTATAGAAAGTTTTAGGTTCTCTAATCAATTAATGCAGATGATTGATCCAGCTAGAAAAGGAATAAGAAATTTTTATAAAGCTTATCATGACGTTTCAGCTAGGGTACATGACAATAAATACCGTTCAACTTTTAGATTGAATGGAGGAGAGGTATTAATTGTTGCAAGTTTAAGGGTTTTACATGCTCGAGAGGAGTTTATACCAGACGGTCAAAGACATTTGCAAGATGCTTATTTTGTATATGATAATGCTTTAAATAATACCCTTATATGAAAAATAATATTCTTTCAGCTATAGGAGCATTTTTATGTATTTCTGTGCTGGCTTATCTAAATTCCTTTGAAGAAGGTAATTTATGGCTTATACCCCCTTTTGGGGCAAGCATGGTTTTAGTTATGGCGGTTCACGAAAGCCCTTTGGCTCATCCGAGAAATATTTTATTCGGCCATATATTGTCTGCTTTGGCTGGGGTATTTGTTTTTTCGATACTAGGTTCTTCTTTTATCAGTCTGGGGCTAGCAGTTGGTTTAGCAATATTCTTAATGATGAGTACTAAAACTGTTCACCCGCCTGCTGGGGCCAACCCTATTATTGCTATTCTTGGCGCTAAAGGTATAAGTTTCATATTAATGCCAGTTGCTGTAGGGGCATCTTTCATTGTGCTCTTTGCAATTATTTATAATAAAGTTTTAAAAAGGAAATACTTTACTTTTAAAGATTTAAAGAAAGTAACTAAGTAGATAACGCAGAATAAATTTGCATACAAGGACAATGAAAGAGTATTTTGGAGGGTGTCATTGCGGAAAGGTTAAATTTAAATTTGATTCAAATGATTCAGTCGAAATTTGGAAATGCAACTGTTCAATATGTAAAATGAACGATTATGAGCACCTTTTTATCCATCACGATGATTTCAAGATTTTAGAAGGAGGAAATTTACTTAACGAATACACTTTCGGTGCTAAGAAAGCTAAACATTTGTTTTGTAGGCATTGTGGAATAAAAAGTTTTTATCAACCTCGTTCACATCCCGATTCTTTTAGCATAAATCTAAGATGCGTAGAGGAACCACCGGAAGTTAAAAACATAGTTTATTTTGATGGAAAGAATGAGTACTAATTTTAAAGACTTTATTTCAGGATACTCTATTGAAGTGGTTCCGAATTCTGCTGCAAAGATTGAATCTTTTAAGGAAATCTTACCTACAAATACTAGAGTTTATATAGCCCATCTAGAAACAGAGAGTATTGCAACAATGGTTGCAACTGCTAAAAGAATTAATGAAGAGGGTTTTAACGTGATGCCCCATATCCCAGCTAGAATAATTAAAAATCAGATCATGCTAAATGATTGGATTTCTATGTATCAGAATGAGGCTGGAGTTGATGAAGCACTGTTATTAGCAGGAGGCTCAACAAAACCAGTTGGAGACTATGATTCCTCTATTCAGCTGATTGAATCAGGACTATTTGATAAAGCTGGTTTTAAAAGACTCCATATAGCAGGACATCCAGAAGGAAGTAAAGACATAGACCCTGATGGTGGAATAAAAAATGTATCTGAAGCTCTTTCATGGAAGCAAGAATTTTCTAATAGAACAGACGCTACTATGGCAATAGCTACTCAATTTTGCTTTGATGCCGATGCCGTGAACAAATGGGCAAAAAATATTAAAGAGGATGGAATTGATATTCCTATCCATATTGGGATAGCTGGACCAGCAAAACTCCAAACATTACTTAAATTTTCTGTTGAATGCGGGATAGGCGCATCAATGAAAATTCTTACTAAAAGAGCAAAAGATTTAACAAAACTATTACTGCCATATAAACCAACGCAAATGTTAAATGACCTGTCTGAATATAAATCTAAAGATCCAACATTAAATATAGAGCAAGTCCATTTTTTCCCAATTGGGGGAATTAAACAAACCACTGATTGGTTAGAAGAAGTTATAAATGATTGACGACTATTCTGAAGGGTATATAAAAGAAGTACTTCAAGAGGTCAAAACCATTGCTGTAGTTGGAGCCAGTGCAAATCACGAAAGAGGTAGCCATAAAGTCATGGAATCACTTATTCAACACGGTTATCAAATATTCCCTATAAATCCAAATGAACAAGGGAATCTCATTTTAGGTCAGGTATGTTATTCCGATCTAAGCTCAGTTCCAGAAAAGATAGATATGGTTGATGTTTTTAGAGCCAAAGACGCAGTAATTGGAGTAACCGAAGAAGCAATCCAAATAGGGGCAAAAGTTCTATGGACTCAACTGGGTGTTGTGGATGAAGAGGCATCTGAATTAGCAAAAAATGCCGGTCTAAAAGTAATAATGAATAGATGTCCAAAAATAGAATTAGAAAAACAATATTAGAATAGTGAATTAAAATAGCTTTTAATAGATTTGCATGAATGAAGATTTAAATATATTAATAAAAGAAAAGTCTGATAATGGCGTCTTGCGTCTTATCATGAATAATTCTGATCAAAAGAATCCTTTATCTGAGAGCATGATGAGCATGTTGATGGAGGAGATAAAAGGGGCGTCTTCAGATCAATCTATAAGGGTTATAGTTTTAGCTGCTAACGGAAATGTATTTTCTTCAGGACATGATTTAAAGGAAATAACGGCCGCAAGGGAGAGCGAAGATAACGGCGAAGTTTATTTTAAAAACCTTTTTGATTATTGTTCTTCTTTAATGCAATTAATAGTTAATACTCCTCAACCGGTGATTGCTGAAGTGGATGGTGTTGCTACAGCCGCAGGTTGTCAATTGGTTGCAAGTTGTGACCTTGCAATAGCTTCTCATGAATCCAGATTTGCTACGCCTGGAGTAAATCTTGGTCTTTTTTGTTCAACTCCAATGGTTGCTCTTTCTAGAAATGTTAATAAAAAGAATGCCATGGAAATGCTACTTACTGGCGACTTTATTAGTGCTGAGAAGGCAAAAGAAATAGGATTAATCAATAATGCAGTTTCAAAAGAAGAGCTAACCTCTGAGGTAGGTAGGTTGGCTGAGAAGATTGCTAGCAAATCAACTATGACAGTAGCCACAGGAAAGAGAGCTTTTTATGCTCAAGCTGAAATGGACTTGTCTGATGCGTATAAATACACATCAAAGACTATGACTGATAATTTATTAAAGAATGATGCGGAAGAGGGCATTAATGCGTTCTTAGAAAAAAGGTCACCTGATTGGAAAGATGAGTAATTGTATTAAGCTCTTTCAAGCCAAGGAAGATCAACTGTTATTGCGTTAAGTTCCTTTTCTGGCGAAGAAATGATTATTTCTTGTCCGCTTTTCGCATGTTCAATATCTAGAATTGTGTAAGCTATATTCTTATCCAGTCTTGGTGAGTAAACCAAAGCATTCATAGACCCTATCTTCTTTCCATCAATCAGGACAGGCCAATGCTCTTCATTAAAGGCAGTTATGGGTTCGCCTGGAATCTCAGCACCCATTAATTTTTTTGTAGGTCCAGAATGGTTAATTTCTCGCGAAGCTTCCTTACCAATAAAATCATCTTCCTGATCCAGATCTACAATCCAATCTAATCCAACTTCATAAGGGTTATTTGTTCTATCCATATCTGCTAAATAGCTCAGTATTCCACCCTCAAGTCTCAGAATTATGTTTGGAGTACCTGCGCTGATATTTAGATCTTGGCCCGCTTGCCAGAGGATTTCCCATAACTCATCTCCCTTTGAATGATCTTGAAGAAAAATCTCATAACAAAGTTCTCTGCTGTAACCCATTCTGGCAATAACCATAGGTATTCCTTCGTGATTTACTTCCTTAAACCTATAAAAGCCTAAGTCATTCACCCAATCTCCAAAAACCTTAGCCATCAATGCTTTTGAATTGGGACCTTGGGCTTGGAGCGGTGACACATCTGGCTCATGGATATCAACGTCAAATTTATATCCTGCTGCTATACCTTGCGCCCATAAGAGGGCATCTCCATCTGCGAGAGAAAACCAATAACAATCTTTATCAATCTTTAGCATAACTGGATCGTTAATGAATCCCCCTTTAAAGTCTAGAAAGGGTGCATACATGGCTTGTCCTTTAGAGCATTTTTTAATATTCCTAGGGGTTAAGAATTGCGCTAATGCTTCAGCATCAGGGCCTTTAATTTGAACTTGGCGCTCAACACCCACATCCCATAACTGAACACCATTTAATAGGTTGTGGTAATCCTCGACAGTGCCCTCGAAACTTATAGGCATATACATGTGGTTATACACTGAGAAAGCTTGCGCTCCATATTTTATAGTTGAGTTGAAATATGGCGACTTTCTCACACGAGGACTAAAAACTACTTTAGATGTCTTGTACATAATAAAATGCCGATAATTATATTTCTTAAAAAAGGATTATCCGAACTAATAAATCACCACTGAACGAATACTTTCCCCTGAATGCATTAGATCAAAAGCTTTATTAATATCTTCTAGAGGCATGGTATGAGTGATCAAATCATCAATGTTTATTTTTTGATCCATATACCAATCCACAATTTTTGGAACATCAGTTCTGCCTCTAGCTCCTCCAAAAGCAGTTCCTCTCCAAGAACGGCCAGTTACCAATTGAAAAGGGCGTGTAGAGATTTCTTGGCCTGCTCCAGCTACACCGATTATATAAGATTCTCCCCAGCCTTTATGACAACACTCAAGGGCTTGACGCATCACATCAACATTGCCAATGCATTCAAAGCTATAGTCCACTCCGCCTGTCATTTGGATAATTTGATCCACTACATTATCAACTTTCTTAGGGTTAATAAAATCCGTCATACCAAAATTTTTACCTAATGACTCGCGTTCTGGGTTTATATCAACACCAATAATTCTGCTTGCTCCAGCCATTTTAGAACCCTGAACAACATTAAGACCTATACCTCCGAGACCAAATACTGCCACGGTAGAACCTTTCTCTACTTTGGCCTGAAAAACAACGGCACCTATCCCTGTAGTAACACCACACCCGATATAACAGATCTTATCAAAAGGAGCATCTTCACGTACTTTAGCTAAAGAGATTTCTGGTATAACGCTATATTTTGAAAAAGTAGAACAGCCCATATAATGCATTAAAGGTTTGCCATTAAGAGAAAATCGGCTCGTTCCATCGGGCATCAATCCTTGACCTTGAGTTTCCCTTACGGCCTGACAAAGATTAGTTTTGGGATTTAGGCAATATTCACACTGCCCACATTCAGCTGTATAAAGAGGGATTATATGATCATCTGGTTTGAGAGTCGTGACACCTGGACCTACTTCAACTACTATTCCTGCTCCTTCATGACCAAGAATGGAAGGAAATACGCCTTCAGGATCTTCACCACTTAAAGTAAAAGCATCTGTGTGACAAACACCTGTAGCTTTAAGCTCTACTAGCACCTCACCTTCTTTAGGGCCTTCTAGGTCAACATCACATATCTCTAGAGGTTTGCCCGCTTCAAAAGCTACAGCAGCTGGTGTTTTCATTAATCTCTACTCTTGCTAATTTTAAATCCTTTTATTTTTTAAACTTAGCCGCTTCTTCTGAGCCACCTGTTGCTGTTCCTTTAGTGTAAGAATGGGCGCCCATACCTGCAAGGTCTCCATCTTCAACAATAAGATATTGATTTCTTATTTCTTCACCATCAAAAAAGCATTCTAGTATCTCTCTAACACCATCAGCGTATCGAGCTTGAGCTGATAAAGAAGTTCCAGAAGTGTGTGGAGTCATTCCATGGTGTGGCATAGTCCTCCAAACATGATCATTTGGCGCCGGTTGTGGAAACCAAACATCCCCTGCATATCCACTTAATTGACCAGACTCCAATGCTCTTACGATAGCGTCCTTATCACAAATCTTTCCTCTAGCAGTATTTATAATGTAAGCACCTGGTTTGCATTTGCTAATTAATTCATCATTGAATAAATGTTCCGTTTCAGGGTGAAGAGGGCAACTTATGTTAATCACGTCGCAAGCTGCTACTAGAGATTCAACTGAATCATGATACGTTAGATTTAGTTCTTGTTCTTGATCTGAAGATAATCTGTGTTTATCAAAATAATGTAAATGTACATCAAACGGATGCATTTTTCTTAACATGTCGTAACCGATACGACCTGCAGCAATTGTACCTACATGCATACCTTCTACGTCATAAGATCGTTTAACTGCGTCCGCAATATGCCAACCGCCTTCATTCACTATCCTATGTTGATTATGATAGTCTCTTACTAAAGATAGAATCATCATAACGATATGTTCCGCAACTGATCTTGAATTGCAGTAGGTCACTTCAACCACGTCAACTTTATGGTCCATTGCAGCTTGTAAATCAACATGATCAGAACCAATACCAGCTGTAATAGCCATTTTTAGATTTGGTGCACTTTCCATTCTTTTTCTTGTTAGATAATAGGGCCAAAATGGCTGAGAGATTACAATATCAGCATCAACTAATTCTTTATCAGCAACACAACCTTCGGCATCTTTATCAGATGTAACCACTAGTGAATGCCCTCTATCTTCTAAAAATTTTCTTAAACCCAATTCACCTGAAACACAACCAAGCAACTCACCCGGCGTGAAGTCCCTGCCTTTAGGGCTTGGTAATGTCATACCGTCAGGATATTTTTCAAGTTTTGGAAGTTCCTTTAACGGATAGCTTGATGGCATTCCGTCCTTTGGGTCATCGTATAAGATACAAAGTATTTTCATTTTTTTCTCCTACTTAATATTAATCATAATACCTAAAATAAGCCTTGAATTAATCCTTTATCATCAACATTTATATTTTCCGCAGCCGGTATTTTAGGCAATCCTGGCATGGTCATTATCTCACCACAAACAACCACGATAAATTCTGCACCAGCTGATAACCGGACCTCTCTAATTGGGACATCATGTCCTGAAGGTGCACCCATTAGTAATGGGTCTGTTGAAAAGCTATATTGGGTCTTGGCCATACATATGGGGTATTCACCAAAACCATCATCTTCTAATTTCTTAAATTGATTTCTTACCTTTTTATCAGCGATTATGTCTGCAGCACCGTAAATATTTTGTGCTATGTATTGGGTTTTATCCCACAGAGACATTTTATTATCATATAAGGCTTTAAATTCAGCAGAATTTGAATCAGCAATTTTTGCTACTTCTTCAGCAAGGTCTACTGCGCCTAAACCACCTTTTTCCCAATGAGAAGAGATTTTGCACTCAACACCAATATTTTTACAATAATCTAGGATAGCAGCGTGTTCATTTTTTGTATCCGTTACATAATCATTTATTGCAACAACAACAGGGACTCCAAATTTTCCGATATTTTCAATGTGCTTCTCAAGATTTTTGCAGCCTTTCGTTACTGCATCTACATTCTCTGTAGCTAAGTCTTCTTTTTTAATACCGCCATGCATTTTTAAAGCTTTCGTGGTGGCAACCAAAACAACAGCGTCAGGTTCCAGGCCTGATTTCCTGCATTTGATATCAAAAAATTTCTCGGCACCAAGATCAGCTCCAAATCCAGCTTCCGTAACAACATAATCAGCCAGTTTTAATGCTGCTTTAGTGGAAACAACCGAATTACACCCATGCGCAATATTGGCGAAAGGTCCCAGCTTTTAGAACGCAGGATTATTCTCTAAGGTCTGTACTAAGTTAGGCTGAAATGCGTCTTTCAATAATGCAGCTATTGCTCCATCAGCTTTTAACTGACTTGCCCTTATGGGTTCATTAGATCTTGTGTAGCCTATAACGATATTTCCTATCCTTTTTTGTAGATCACTAAAATCTGATGCAAGACAAAATACAGCCATAATTTCAGAAGCAACGGTTATGTCAT
>CABXQE010000003.1 GCA_902514295.1 uncultured SAR86 cluster bacterium
TATGGGGGTGTTGGTTTGGGAAAAACTCACCTCATGCATGCGGTTGGCAACAAGCTTCTTGAGAAGGATTCTACCAAAAAGATAGCCTATGTGCATTCAGAGAGGTTCGTGAGTGATATGGTAAAATCGCTGCAATTAGGAGCAATTAGTGAATTTAAGCAATATTATAGGTCACTAGATGCACTGTTAATTGATGACATTCAGTTTTTTGCAAAAAAAGAGCAATCTCAAGAAGAACTTTTTCATACCTTTAATTCTCTTTTAGAAAGAGGAAGCCAAATGATCTTGACATGTGATAGGTACCCCAAAGAAATAGATGGTCTAGAAGACAGATTAAAATCTAGGCTAGGTTGGGGTCTGCCTGTAGTAATAGAACCGCCAGAATTAGAAACAAGAGTAGCCATACTTTTAAGTAAAGCTAAATCTATGAACCATGAGCTTGATGAAGAGTCTGCCTTCTTTATTGCACAAAAAGTAAGGTCCAACGTTAGAGAGCTTGAGGGGGCGCTAAAAAGGGTGATTGCCAATTCTAACTTTACTGGAAGACCTATAACTGTAGATTTAATTAAGGACTCCCTTAAAGACCTTTTGGCTATACAGGCCAGACAGGTCAGTGTTGAAAATATTCAAAAGACGACCGCAGAGTATTACAACATTAAGCTCAGCGATTTGTTGTCAAAAAGAAGAAGTAGGTCTGTGGCGAGGCCCAGGCAAATGGCTATGTTTTTAGCGAAAGAACTTACAAACTATAGCCTGCCTGAAATTGGCGAGTCTTTTGGGGGCAGAGACCACACAACCGTAATACACGCTTGTAAAAAAATAAGAGAACTTAGAGATTTTAATTTAGACATAGAGGAAGATTATAGAAAACTTCTAAGGGTTTTAACTATATAATTGTTGTTATGAAATTTACTGCGGAAAAATCACAAATAGTTGACTCATTGCAAAATGCCGCAGCCGTTGCAGAGCGCCGACAAACAATTCCTATCCTGGCGAACCTTAGATTGAAAGCCGTTTCTGGAAAACTAGAAATAACGGCAACAGATTTAGAGATACAAGTAAAGACTTATTCTGACCTATTAAGTATCGAAGAAGAGGGCGAAACAACGGTTTCAGCAAGAAAAATGTCTGAGCTTTGCAGGTCTTTACCTGATGCAGAAAATGTCGATTTTATGCTTAAAGATGGAAAATTGACTGTAAGCTCAAAAAACTTTCATGGGGATTTTGCAACTATTTCCGCTGACGACTTCCCTGAATTAGAAGTTAATGAAGATCAGGAGACAACAGAGATCTCCTCGGGTGCTCTTAAAAGAATTCTCACTAAAACCGCCTTTTCAATGGCCTCTCAAGATGTGCGTTATTATTTAAATGGGCTTCTTTTAGAGCTATCAGACGGAGAACTTAAGGGGGTGGCTACTGACGGACATAGATTGGCCCTTTCATCCGTAGAAGTCAAAGGAAATGGCTTAGAAATGAGAAACATACTTCCAAGGAAGGCTGTATTAGAGCTCGCTAAGCTGCTCTCTGCGGAAGATTCCCCAATAGAGATGCTTGTTGGGCCTACATATATGGGCATTAAGACTGAAAATTTAAGCTTTTCTTCAAAACTTATAGACGGAAAATATCCTGACTATGAAAAAGTCTTTCCTTCAGGAGAGCCTAATCCCTTGCTTGTTGGCAAAGAAACCCTGCAGTCGGCCCTGTCAAGAGCATCCGTCCTGTCTAATGAAAAATACAGGGGAGTGAGGTTTGAGCTTTCCAAGGGAGCTTTAAAGTTGACGGCAAACAACCCAGAACAAGAGTCAGCAGAAGAAGTTTTGGAGGTAGATTATAAGGGCGTAGAGCTTGAAGTTGGATTTAACATAGGTTATCTAATTGATGTGCTTGGATCAATTGAAGAGGAAACAGTCAAGTTTGAATTTTATGGTGAAGATTCAAGTTGTGTAATCAAAGAGCCGGGCTCTGAGAATGAAGTTTACGTTATCATGCCAATGAGGCTTTAATGCCAATCGATAGAGTCTATCTTGAAAATTTTAGGCTTTTTAAGAAAAAAGATTTAAACCTTTCTCAAGATAAAAACTTCATACAGGGGTTGAATGGTTCTGGCAAAACCTCAGTTTTGGAGTCCATTGAGATACTACTTAATGGAAAGTCTTTTAGAACAACTAAGAATAAAGACTGTATAAACCACAAGTCTGATTCTTTTAACATTTCATTAAAAGGCTCTTACATGAATCAAGAAGTGGCCTTAAATGGACTTAATAAAGTCAACGGCAGGTTGAGCTTTTCAAGAAAACTAAACAATAAAACGGTAAAGAAGGGCTCTTTATTTTTTCTTCAAACGGTTTTAGCTAAAAACCTAAGAATGATAGAAGGGGAGCCAGATCAAAGAAGAGACCACTTAAATAACTTAATGTTTCACGTGAAACCTGCTTCTTATAAAACTTACTTGGCTTATAACAAAATTCTTAAACAAAGAAACAGGTGCCTTAAACAAAAGGCAGATAAAGCTGAAATTTCAGTTTGGACAGAACAACTAGCAAAGATTGGAGTTAACTTAAGCCAAGACCAGTATGAATTTTTTAATCGGTACAGAGAGGTGTTAGTGGAAAGCTTAAATCCAGCTTCAAAAAATAATAAATTTAATTTTTTAGAAGGGGCAGATACTAAGTTTAATAAAGGCTGGGAGCGTTCTAAGTCATTGCTCAGTTCGTTGAGAGATTCTATTGAAAAAGATCTTGCCATTGGGTATACCAGCCAAGGCCCCCACAGAATGGATTGTGAATACTATATTAAAGAAAAGAAAGCGCCTTCAGTTTTGTCTAGAGGACAACTTAAGATATTGATTTTATTGATATTTTTAATTAATGATAAACTTATAAATTCTTTTTTTGAGAGCGATACAGTGCTTTTAATAGATGACCTTGGATCCGAGTTAGATTTAGAGAACCTAGAACTTATTATTTCCGAAATATCGAAGGCACCTAACCAGATTATATTGACCGGAATAAAAGGTGAAGATTTAGAAAAATTAGTGGCAAATTTTAGTAAGTTTAAAAGGATAAATTTATAAATTTATATTAAAATACATTAATGCCAGCAAAGAAAAAAGCAGCAAAAACAAAAACCCCTAAAACCCCAAAAAAAGAACCTAAAAAAGTAGCCAAAAAGGCTTCTGCAAAACCCTCAAAGAAGTCAGCTAAGAAGAAACAAGACAACTCTTACGATTCTTCTAGCATCACTGTATTAAAGGGGCTTGAGGCGGTTAAGAAAAGACCTGGGATGTATATTGGAGATACAGATGATGGCACTGGCCTTCATCATATGGTCTATGAAGTGGTTGACAATTCAATAGACGAGGCTTTGGCGGGACACTGTGACGAAATAACGATAAAAATTCTTTCAGACGATTGTGTAATTGTTACAGATAACGGAAGGGGTATTCCTACAGACAAGCATGAAGAAGGTGTGTCTGCAGCAGAGGTAATAATGACCAAGCTGCACGCTGGAGGAAAATTTGATGACAACTCGTATAAAGTTTCAGGTGGACTTCATGGCGTAGGAGTGTCTGTTGTAAATGCACTTTCAGAAGAGTTAAAACTTACAATTCATAGAGGTGGCAAGACCCATGAACAAACTTATGCAGACGGAAAGCCTACCAGTAAGTTAAAAGTTGTAGGAAAGACAGATAAGACAGGCACAGAGGTTATGTTTGTTCCTTCCGCAACCACCTTTTCTAACATCCTATTTGACTATGAAATTTTGGAAGCCAGACTTAGAGAACTATCATTCTTAAATTCAGGATTAAAAATAAAGCTTGAAGACGAAAGGACCTCTAAGAAGAAAGATTTTTTACACAAAGGAGGCCTGGCTGAGTTTGTTGCTTTTTTAAATAAAAAAAGAACCACAGTTAATTCAATATTTCACTTTGAAAAAGAGTCAAAGGATGGAATTACTATTGAAGTGTCGTTGCAATGGAATGATGGATATCAAGAAAATATTCAGTGCTACACAAACAATATAAAACAAAGAGACGGAGGCACACACCTCGTCGGGTTTAGAACTGCATTAACACGAACCTTAAACAACTACATGGAAAGGGAGGGAATGAACAACAAAGAAAAAGTATCAACCTCCGGAGACGATGCAAGAGAAGGTTTGGTTGCTATAGTTTCTGTCAAAGTTCCAGATCCAAAATTTTCTTCTCAAACTAAAGACAAGTTAGTTTCATCTGAAGTAAGACCAGTAGTAGAACAAGAGGTATATAAAGCCCTAACAGAATTTTTATTAGAAAACCCTGCGGAAGCAAAGTTAATAGCCACTAAGATAATAGAAGCTGCTCGAGCTAGAGAGGCAGCAAGGAAAGCCAGAGAATTAACCAGAAGAAAGGGAGCTTTTGAAGGCGGGGGCCTTCCGGGTAAACTGTCAGACTGTCAGGAAAAAGATCCAGCTAAAAGTGAAATTTATTTAGTTGAGGGAGAGTCTGCAGGAGGGTCAGCCAAACAAGGAAGAGATAGGCATTTCCAGGCTATACTTCCTATGAAAGGAAAAATACTCAACGTTGAAAAAGCCCGCCTAGATAAAGTTCTCTCTTCTGAAGAAATAATTATTCTAATAACGGCGCTAGGGTGTGGGATCAAAGGAGAAGATTGGCAGGAAGAGAAGCTCAGGTATCACAGAATTATAATTATGACAGATGCTGATGTTGACGGCTCCCATATACGTACCTTGCTGCTAACATTGTTTTATAGACAAATGCCCGAACTTATCGAAAAGGGCTACATATATATTGCTCAACCACCTCTGTATAAATTAAAGAAAGGAAAGCAAGAAACCTATGTAAAAGATGACGCTGAACTTAGAGAACTTTTAGTTGCGGAGATCTTAGATGACGCGCAACTTGTGCTAAACAAGAAAGGAGAGTCTATTAGAGGAGAGGCACTTGGAAAATTTATTTCACAGCACGAAAAAGTTCAATCGTTAGTTAATGGCCTTACACACAATTATCCTATTGAGTTACTAGAAAGCATAAAGCATGTGGATATATTAAAAGGACTAGAGAAAGATAAAGAGGTAAAGAAGTGGTGCAAGTCCGTAGAGAAATATTTAAATAACAATGCCCAACAAGGTTTTGCTTGGTCAGTTGAGGGGTTAAAGAACGAAGAGAGCGGCACGACAGAACCAAACGTTAATCTGATAAAACACGGAACATATTTGTCCTGGGTTTTAAATAAAGCCTTCTTTAGGTCGAAAGCCTACAAAGACATTGCAATACACGGAGCTGAGATGTCCGACCTCTTTAACAAAGATAGCCATTTTGAAATTAATTCAAAAAAAATACCGGTAGACAACTTTGCAAATGCGCTTGAAGAAGTGCTAATAATTTCCGAGCGGTCATTTACTAAATCTAGGTACAAGGGACTAGGGGAGATGAATGCCGATCAGCTCTGGGATACCACAATGAACCCAGATATGAGAATTTTGGGCCAGGTTAGTGTAGAGGACGCCCAAGTAGCGGACGATCTCTTTCATGCCTTGATGGGTGATGAAGTAGAGCCGAGAAGGGAGTTCATAGACGCGAACGCAAAGCTGGTTGTGAATCTTGACGTTTAGTCAGAAAGATTTAAATTCTTTTCAGTCCAAGCCCTAACTTCTTCGGCAGATTTTTTAGAATCAATAACCTTAATGGGTTCACCTATAGATAGCTTTATAGTTCCAGAATGTTTTATAAATTTATGAGCAGGCCAACAGTCTCCTGAGTTATGACAAATAGGCAACACCTTGACATTGTTTCTTTTGGCCAGTTCAAAACTACTTCTTGCGTAATTTCCTACCTTCCCTGCTTCTACTCGAGTTCCTTCTGGGAAAAGTAAAACAAACAAACCTTCCTTCAGCCTTTTTGACCCTTCATCAAGGGTTTGTAAAATCGCTTCCTTGGGTTTGCTCCTATTAATGGCAATAGGGTTCAATAAACTCATTGCCCATCCCCAAAAAGGGATATAAAGAAGCTCTCTTTTTAACAAAGTGCACAAAGGATGGAAGAGGTATTGCATGGAAAATGTTTCCCATTGACCTTGGTGGTTAGAAACTATAACGCAAGGTTCTGTTGGTATGTTGTTCTCGCCTTCAACGACTAATTTGATTTTGCAAGTTACGTAAAGTAGCCAATTAGCAAATTTGGGCCACATAGAAAAAAACTTTAAGCGACTATTTAGGGGCAAGAAGGGCCCAAATATACAAGCCAGCACGCTTGCCAGTATTCCGGATCCAATATATCCAATATAAAATACAAACGATCTTAGGTAGGCCATTTAGGCCTCCTGTTTTAGGATGTAATTAACCGCATCATTTAGATTGTTAAAACACTGCTCGTCAGGCGGACTATTCTCTGTTCTAAAAACCTTTTCTCCGTAGCCACCTTTTTTTATTAATAAAGGGGTGCAACCAAAATTTCTACCAGCTTTTATATCTGAGTCCTTGTCTCCTATAAAGTACTTTCCCTTTAAGGAAATTTTTAATTGTTGTTCAATTTCTTGCAATAGACCCACTTCAGGCTTTCTGCATTTACAGTTAGATTCAGGTGCGTGTGGACAAAAGGCTATATAGTTTATTTGTCCTCCGACCTCCAAAAGGAGATCAATCATATGTTCGTGAACACTTCTTAGCTCTTCTTCAGAAATAATTTCTTTTTCAATGCAGGCCTGGTTAGTTGCAATAGCTATCTTATAGCCATTAGTTGTAAGTTTGGCCATGGCCTCTAAGCTACCTTCAATGGCTTCAAACTCCTCTGGGCGGGTGACGTAGGTCATTAGATCGACATTAATGACCCCATCTCTGTCTAATATAACTATTTTTTCTTCTTTCAAGCCGTTGTTTTAATTATCTATAATTTCCTTGAAATATTCCGAAATAGAGCTTATATCCAGTCTTTTTTGCTCCATGGTGTCTCTATCCCTAATAGTAGCCGTTCCATCTTCGAGAGACTCAAAATCTATAGTTATGCACATTGGCGTTCCTATTTCATCGTGTCGCCTATAGCTTTTACCTATATTTCCTGAATTCTCTAACAATACTCTCCCCAAACCTTTACTTTGAAGGGTATTTTTTAACTCTTTAGCTTTTTGAACTAAATCTTCATTATTCCTTTTAAGAGGAATAACGGCTGCCTTTATGGGCGAAAGGTGTGGTTTTAAGGATAAAACCGTCCTTTCTTTGCCCCCTTCAAGCTCTTCAACCTTAAATGCTTCATTTAATATAGCTAAAAACCCACGTTCAACGCCCGCAGAAGGCTCGATAACGTAGGGAACAATCCAATCCTTAGTATCTGGGTCCTGAACCGCTAGTTTAGCGTTAGAATCGGTGTTTTTATCTACTTTAGCTGTTAAACCAAGGTCAGATTGGCCTCTGGAGTGAGACCCTAGGTCAAAATCAGTTCTATTGGCTATTCCTTCAAGTTCTTCAAGGCCATGTGGGTATTTGTACATAATATCTACCGTTGCTTTTGAATAATGAGCTAATTCATCCTTAGGAACTTCAAGTAATTCTAGGTTTTTCTTATCAATACCCTGTTTTTCCCACCAGTCCATCCTTAGATCAGTCCAGACTTTGTGCCATTTTTCATCCTCACCAGGTTTTACAAAGAATTCTAGCTCCATTTGCTCGAACTCTCTCACCCTGAATATAAAGTTTCTAGGTGTTATTTCGTTTCTAAATGCTTTACCTGTTTGTGCTATTCCAAAAGGCAAGTGGTGCGGGGTAGAATCTAGAACATTTTTAAAGTTAGTAAAAATTTGCTGGGCAGTCTCCGGCCTTAAATAAGCAAAAGAAGAGCCGTCTTCAACGGGCCCAACGTTAGTTTTAAACATCAAGTTAAATGGCCTTGGATCAGTTAAGTCTTCCGATCCACATTCAGGGCATTTATTTTCTTTAATATGGTCAGCTCTTATTCTAGATTTGCAACTTTTGCAATCAACCAAAGGATCAGAAAAGGTCTCTTCATGACCTGAATGTTTTAACACTAGTGGGTTCGTCAGAATGGAAGAATCGATACCTTCTATATCGTCTCTTTCATAGACCATTGAATTCCACCAAGACCGCTTTAAGTTGTTTTTTAGTTCTACTCCCAAAGGGCCATAATCGTATAAACCTTGTAGCCCTCCATAGATCTCATTTGACTGAAAAATAAAACCCCTTCTTTTACAAAGAGCAACTAATTTATCCATGGATTCAGCGGTCATAATAGTTATGTTAGTAAGTGTTTACTTCTTATAAATACCTTATTTATAAATACTTTCATTGCCCGCCCTTCTATATTTTTTATACTCCCAGGCGTATTGTTCTGGCGCAAGCATTATACATTTTTCTAGTTCTTTATTCATTGTATCAACACCCCCTTTAATTGCAGGAGGCATTTCTACTTGGGGATTAAATATTATTTTAAATCCACTCCCTTTGTTGCATCTAATACAAACCATAGAGTGAACCTTGGCTTTTGTTTTGTGATGCAATTTCCACAACAAGGACATGGAAAGACAGTCTTGTCCGAAGAATTTTGAGAGCTCTCCTCCAGACAATTCTGGGACCTGGTCAGATGCAATAATAACAGTCTCGCCATTGCTTAAATTATTAAGCAATTTTTTTACTCCTGACATGCTTGTATCTACCATATTAACTCCCATTTTTGTTCTAGCTTTTTTAACAAATTTATCAAGGTAATTATTCTTAAATTTTGAATAGGGCACCGTACAATCCATCTCTTGCCCCAAATAGTTGATAAGAACTTCTATATTTGCTTGATGCGGAGTAAACAATATCAAGCCTTTTCCTTCTTCAATTGACCTTAAGACACTATCAAAGCCTTCTACACTTATAGACCGAGGAAGGCCTCTACCTGGAAGCTTTTTCCAGACATATCCGCATTCAAGCAAAGTAGTACTTGTTTCAATTAGGCTTTTCTTACAAAGATTGAGGATTTCTTTATCATCAAGGCCAGGAAAGGCTAACCTTAGGTTGATTAAAGTTACCTTTTTGTGCCTATTAGGCACAAAATACAAGCTTTGACCCAAGACAATACCTAATAGTCTAATGGCTTTAAGAGGAAGTAAGGATAAAAAACCTAAAAAAGGACCTATAATTACTCTAGAAAGTAACATTTGTTCTTTTTAGCTTCTCCAAAAGGCAGGAGTAAACACCAAAAGAAGGGTAAATATCTCTAGCCTGCCTAAAAGCATAGCTAAACAGAGGCCTAATTTAGAGGCATCATTGAGTCCTTTGTAATTACTAGAAACTTCTCCTAGGCCTGGGCCCAGATTGTTTAATGTAGCGCCTACAGCAGAAAAAGACGTTAGAAAGTCATTACTTTGAGAAAGCATAAACATCAAAAGCACAACAAAAATAGCTACATATAGAGAAAAGAAGCCCCACACTGACTCTGCAACTCTTGGATCTAATGATTTTTTACCTAATTTTATTGAAACCACTGCATTTGGATGTATTAGTTTAGTAATTTCACCCACTCCCTGCCTCATTAACACTAAAGTTCTTATAACTTTAATTCCTCCCCCGGTAGAGCCTGCACAGGCCCCTATAAATGCAGCTGACAGAAGCATTATGGGGACAAATAAGGGCCAATTAGCATAATTTGAAGTAAGGTACCCTGTCGTTGTTCCTATTGAAACAGCCTGAAACACGCTATCAGCAAGCATATTATTAGATATTTCTTCGCTTACATAGAGAGTTAAGTATGTAATTAAGGCAGTTGTAGTTAATATTGATAAATATAACTTAACTTCAGAGTCATAAAAGTAATGTAAGGCCCTTTTTTTAGTCCAGGCAATATAGTGAAGGGCGAAATTAATGCCAGATACAACCATGAAGACAACAGCTGTCCATCTCAGAGAGGTCTCTTCAAAATGTGCAAAACTTGCATCATGTGTTGAAAAGCCGCCAATAGAGATAGTTGAAAAGGCATGACAAACCGCATCAAACCAAGACATGCCGAAGATCTTGTATAAAGTTGCACACATTACTGTCATGGTTAAATAAACAAACCAAAGAGCTTTTGCAGTTTCAGTTATTCTTGGCGTTAGTTTGGCGTCTTTCATTGGCCCGGGAGTTTCAGCTTTATAAAGTTGCATGCCTCCCACGCCTAAAAGAGGCAATACGGCTACAGCCAATACAATTATTCCCATCCCTCCTAACCACTGAAGAAACTGCCTGTAAAAAAGTAAAGATTTAGACATTTCATCCAGGCCAACTAAAACAGTCGCCCCAGTTGTTGTTAAACCTGAAATAGATTCGAATAGGGCATCTGTGTAGCTAACATCTTCTAAATTAGCTAAAAAGAACGGAAAAGAGCCAAAAATTGCTAAAACTGTCCAAAAGAATACAGTAATAATGAATCCGTCTTTAGTTCTTAAATCTCCTTTTCTCTTTTTGGCCAGGAAATACATTAAAAAACCTATAAAGAAGGTAGTAAAGCCCGTATAAATGAAGTTGTATATATATTCTTCTTCATTATAAAAGTAAGCCAAAAATCCCGGTAATATCTGGGCTACGCTAAAAAACATCAAGAGTGTTCCTAAGATTTTGGTGGTGTAGGGAAGGAGGGGCATGCTGCTTATTTAGGAGCGAATGTTTCTTTGACTTGTTTGATGGCGCTTTTATCTGTTAAAAAGAGGATAACATGGTCGTTCTCCCTTAAATGGACGTGATCATGCGCGATCATCCCTTTATTATCTCTTATTAATGCTCCAATAGTCACCCCCTCAGGCAAGCTAATCTCACCAAGCTCTTTACCTATACTGCTTGGTTTGCCTGTCTTTGACTCTTGAGCTATAGCTTCAATTGCTTCCGCAGCTCCTTTTCTAAGTGAGTGAACCCTTACTACATCCTTACCTTCAATTTCAGCCAGGAAAGTTCCAATGGTTATTTGGGAAGGAGCAATTGCTATATCTATACCTTTTGTTTGCACCAAGTCTACATAAGCAGGATTATTAATTAGAGCAACAGTTTTATGTGCGCCCATTTCTTTAGCCAGAAGGCATGACATGACATTGGCCTCATCATCATTAGTAACTGCCGCAAATACATCTGTATTTTCTACATTTTCATCATACAAAAGATTTTTATCGCAAACGTTTCCTTCAAGCACAATAGAACTTTCTAATTTTTCAGATAATCTTTTTGCTCTTTCATTGCTACTTTCAATTATTTTTACCCTGTGATTGTCTTCAATTCTTTTTGCAAGGCGCGCCCCTATCTTGCCCCCTCCTGCAATAATAATATTTTTATAAGGCTCTTCTTTTTTTCTCATTTCATTAACGACCTTAGAAGCTTCACCTTTTTTTGATATAAAAAAGACTTCGTCGTTGGCTTCAATGACTGTAGAGCCCAAGGGCGTTATAGACTCACCCTTTCTGAAGATTGCAGCTACCCTCGAGTCTATTTTAGGCATATGCTTTTTCAGATCCCCTATTTCATGCCCTATCATTGGTCCGCCTTCCACTGCCCTTACAGCAACCAAGTTCAGCTTGCCTTGGCCAAACTCCATAACTTGCAAGGATCCTGGTATTTCAATTAGACCTTGAATGTGTTCTGTAATTAGCTGCTCTGGGCTAATGTGAATGTCTACCGGAATTTCCCCTGAGTCCATAGCCTCTTTAGTCTTACCTTTGAGGTAAGAAATTTCCCTTACTCTGGCAATTGTTTTGATAGATTTATTTAGAACTTTGGCAATCATACAAGAGACGATATTTGTTTCGTCACTTCCTGTAACGGCCACCACCATATCCGCTTCTTGTATTCCCGCATTAACTAGAATGTTAGGGTATGAGGCTCCTCCTAAGAGGGTTTTAATGTCTGCTTCTTCTTCAAGTCTGTGTAACTCTGAAGAATTATGATCAACCACCACCAGGTCATTTTCCTGAGACAAAAGAGATGCAAGCGTGCTCCCTACTGCCCCGGCCCCCAAAATAACTATTTTCACAAGTTTTTAATAAGACTCTTTATTTTAGGTTGGATTATAGTCCTATTTTTGTTTTAGAAAATACTTATTGAACATTGCTGCTAAATTTATCTTCTTGTCTAATCAATGCACGATAGCCTCTCACGAACTCTTCTGATTTGACAACACTTTTGCCTTCCATTTGAACTTCATCAATTTCGATTGCTGTTTCTTGATTGCATCCAACTAACAATTTTCCATCTACCGATATATCTATCTTGCCTGGGCTAAGATTTGAAGCGTTTTCTGCAGGTGAACTTTTATAAATTTTCACTCTTTTATTGCCCAAAAATGTAAAAGCCCCATATTTTGGATTAAGCGACCTGATTTTTTGACTAATTTCTTCAGATCCACATTGCCAATCTATCTGCTGAAAACCTGAATTGATTTTGGGTGCGAAGGTTGCCTTAGAGTTATCTTGAGGAATTTCTATTAATTCTCCTTTCTCAAATTTTTCAAGAAAATTTAAAAGGCTTTTTTTGCTTAGCTCCACAAATTTGTTTTCTAAAATGCCTAAGTCATCTTCTTCTTCAATTTTACATTTGTGGATTTCTAAGACTGGTCCTTCATCAAGGCCTTCCGTCATTCGCATATAACTTATGCCAGTTTCCTCGTCTCCAGAATATATAGAGTATTCCATTGGTGCAGCTCCTCTCCACCTTGGAAGAATAGAAGCATGAATGTTGATACATCCCTTTTCAGCAATACCTAAAACTTTTTTTGGTATTAAAAGCCCGTAAGCCACCACCAACATAAGGTCAGGTTCCACAGACTCTAAAGACCTTATAATGCTTTCATCTTTTAACGAGCTTGGTTGTAAAATCTCAATACCATTATCAAGCCCCATTTCTTTTACTGGAGAAGGTTTGACTTTTTTCCCACGTCCCGAGCCCCTGTCTGGCTGAGTCAAAATACATTTAACTTTGTGCTGGCTATCAAGCAAAATCTTTAAATGGTCAGCGGAAAATTGAGGAGTGCCAGCAAAAATAATATTCATTGTTATTTAGAAGCCTTTTGTTTAATCATTTTTTTTCTAATCATCTCCCTTTTCAAGTTTGAAAGATAGTCAACCATCATCTTTCCCTCTAAGTGATCCATTTCATGCTGTATTACCACTGATAGGAGGTCTTCAGCAATTAAAGTAAATTCTTTTCCATCTACGCCGAGCGCTTTTATTTCAACCGAAGTTGGCCGTTCAAGCTCTTCGTAGATTCCTGGAACCGACAGACATCCCTCTGAATAGGATTTATTTTCATCATTGATGATTGCGTTGATTCTTGGATTAATTAAAACCAACGGATCATTCTTTTCGTTACTTACGTCTACAACAATAACTCGCTTATGGATGTCTACCTGTGTAGCAGCCAATCCAATGCCATTGCCATCGTACATTGTTTCTAACATGTCTTCAGATAGCCTAACCACAGAATCATCTACCTCTTTTACGGGTTCGGCAACAGTTCTTAATTTTGGATCTGGAAATATTAATATTTTTAAAGTAGCCATGATTTAATTTCCATTATATTAGTATACAATTTTGCTTTTGGAGAAAATTGTGAGTGTAACTGTTTCAATAATTATAGGTTCCGAATCAGACTTAGAGCTGGCTAACAAATGTGCCGATACTTTAAACTCTTTGTCTATAGCAAATTCAATACAGGTTTTGTCAGCGCACAGGACTCCTGGGTTGCTCGAGACCCATGTAAGGGAGTGTGAGAGCGGAGGAACAAAAGTATTCATCGCCATGGCAGGTTTGGCCGCTCACCTTGCTGGTGCTGTTGCCTCAAAAACAGTCCTGCCTGTAATAGGAGTGCCTGGAGACGGCGGCCCACTAAGCGGAATGGATGCTTTGCTTTCAACCGTTCAAATGCCTAAAGGTATTCCGGTGGCAACGGTTGCTATAGGTTCAGCAGGAGCAACTAACTCAGCCTATCTAGCTGCGCAAATTCTAGGAATAGAATCCGATGAAGTAAAAAATGCTTTAGTTAAAGTAAGAGAAGAGGGCGTAGAAACGATCAAGAAATCTAACCAAAAGCTGGCTAATTCTTAAATAAGAAATGGACTCTCTGGGTTCAGTAGTAAACTCTTTAAAGAAAGGGGAAGTGATAGCTTACCCCACAGAAGGGGTCTGGGGTTTAGGGTGCGACCCATCAAATGAGAAAGCAATTACAAAGTTGCTAAATTTAAAAGGCCGCTCCAAAAGTAAAGGTTTGATTTTAATAGGATCAAGCCTTGAACAATTTTCTAAATTTATTGAAGTAGAAAAGTACAAAGACAAACTCCTTGAAAAGTGGCCCGGACATCACACTTGGCTTGTTCCCCCTAAACCGGAGACAAACAAACTTATAATTGGAAATAATGAAAAGATTGCATTAAGACTTAGCTCTCATAAACAAGTTATTGAACTGTGCGAAGAATTTAAAGGAGCTATTATTTCTTCATCAGCCAATAAAGAAAACTCTCCCACCCTGGGATCACCCGAGGAAATTAAAGGCATTTTTCCCGACATAAAAGTATTAGTAGGCGAGTTAGGTGGGTTAAGTCACCCATCTAAGATTCAAGATCTCCTTACGGGCGAACTGATTAGAGGTTAAAATCATTGTGATGAAGAAATTTGCAGTTATAGGCAGTCCTATAGGTCATTCGCTATCTCCTAAAATACACTCTCTGTTTGCTGAACAGGCCGAGATTCAAATTAATTATGAGGCGATTGAGATTATAGAAAATGATTTTAATTCTAGGGTTAAGCAATTATTTGAGGATGGTTATTCGGGGCTTAATGTGACTTTGCCATTAAAAGAAAAAGCCTTCCATTATGCCGACATGAAATCAGAAGACGCTCTTCTTGCTACATCGGTTAACACTCTTTTCATTAAAGATTCTATTGTGTGCGGCGAAACCACAGACGGTCGCGGCCTTCTGTTAGATTTAAAGTCCAAAGGAATAGAGATAGAAGGTTTAAATGTCCTTATTTTAGGTGCCGGGGGTTCAGCTAAATCCGTTATACCAAGCTTACTATCGAGTAATCCAAATAGTCTTTCCGTAGTAAACAGGACGCCTGAGAAAGCTGCTGAACTTGTTAAGATTCATAAACAAAAAAACCCAGAAATAAATCAAATAGGAATTGATGAAAAAATACATCAAGAAATAGATCTAGTTATTAACTCTACTTCTGCGAGCACTCTGGGAGAGGAACTAGCCTTACCCGAAGGAATTTTTGGACCTAAAACAACCTCATATGATCTTGCCTACTCTAAAGAAGCAACACCATTTAATTTAATGGCTAAGAAAAGAGGTGTTAAGAAAACCTATGACGGCCTGGGCATGTTAATAAATCAAGCAGCTTTAAGCTTCGAGATTTGGAATAAATTCAAACCGAATGTTAAAGGAATCGACCTAAAGTTAAGGTCTTAACTTAGGTCAATTAATCTATTAAATCTAGGTGTTAAGCTTCTCGGCAATTTTGTTGTACGAGCATTATGAATAGTTTAAAATACAGCCGCTTTCAAGTGCCTCCCAAAAAATATTAAATAAAGTTTGATGACTTATATGAAGAAATTGGTAACAAAGTTAGTTCTAGTGATGTTTTCAACGCTTCCTTTTGTAATTTACTCTGCGGAAAATTCTGATTACAACATGCCTGTTGGGGTGACAGAAGTAAGTCAAAGTATTTTTGGACTTCACATGCTTATCTTTTGGGTGTGCGTAGTAATTGGGGTAATTGTGTTCGGAATAATGTTTTGGTCTATGTGGAAGTACAGGAAGTCAAAAGGAGCTGTTGCCGCAGATTTTGATGATAATTTTTGGCTAGAAATAGGTTGGACTGTTGCGGCCACAGCTGTATTGATTTGGATGGCCGTCCCTTCGACTCAAGTAATGGTTCAAGCTTACGATGATGCTGAAGGTGAAATTAACATATTGGTAACCGGGCATCAATGGAAATGGCATTACGAATACATGGAAGACGAGGTTAGTTTTTTTAGTAACCTTTCTACTAGTCAAGAGCAGATAGACAATAAAATTCCTAAAGGAGAATTTTATTTACTTGAAGTAGACGAACCTTTGGTCATACCAATAAATACAAGAGTAAGGTTTTTAATCACAGGGAATGATGTTATTCATTCCTGGTGGGTACCGGATTTTGCGGTTAAACAGGACGCAGTGCCTGGCTTTATAAACACCGCATGGACAAACGTACCCGAGACTGGCATCTACAGAGGCGCATGCACAGAACTTTGTGGAATAAAACATGCCTTTATGCCCGTCGTGGTTAGGGCGGTAGAAATGGAAGAATACGATGCTTTTATAGCAGAAAAAATGGTGTTAGCCGAAGCAGAGAGGATGCTTACATCAAAAGAATGGACTAAAGAAGAATTGATGGAAAGGGGCGAAAGCTTTTACATGACTAATTGTGTGGCCTGTCATCAGGCAAATGGAAAAGGAATACCGCCTGTATTTCCTGCATTAGAAGGAAGCGAGGTAGTTTTATCTGATAGCGCAAAACAGATAGAAATTTTAATGGACGGCATTCAAGGCTCAGCCATGCAAGCCTTTGGTGATTCATACAGTGAGGTGGATATAGCTGCAGTTATTACTTACACAAGACAGGCTTGGTCAAATGGTAAAAATGGTGATGGAGCAATAGTCACCCCCAAAGACATTGTAGATTACAAAAACAAAATAGATTTATAAAAGGATGAGATAAATGAGCACAGTAGTTGAAACGCACGATCACGACGGACACCACGGGCCCGCGAAAGGACTCACAAGATGGTTGTTTACTACAAACCATAAAGATATAGGTACTCTTTATTTGTGGTTTAGTTGCCTCATGTTATTCATTGGCGGTGGCATGGCTATGGTAATAAGAGCAGAGCTATTCCAGCCCGGATTGCAGATTGTACAACCTGAATTCTTTAATCAGATGACCACCAACCATGGATTGATAATGGTTTTCGGAGTCATTATGCCCGCTTTCGTTGGTCTTGCTAATTGGATGATTCCTATGCAAATCGGTGCTCCTGATATGGCCCTACCCAGGCTTAATAATTTAAGTTTTTGGCTTTTGCCTATGGCCTTTGGAATACTACTATCTACGCTTTTCATGCCAGAGGGAGGACCTAATTTTGGCTGGACATTCTATGCTCCATTATCTACAACTTATGCGCCATCAACTGTTAACTTCTTTATATTTTCAGTGCACGTTATGGGAGTTTCTTCGATCCTTGGGTCGATCAACATAATAACCACAATCTTTAACATGAGAGCTCCTGGTATGGCGCTTATGAAAATGCCTCTCTTTGTTTGGAGTTGGTTAATAACAGCCTATTTATTAATAGCGGTTATGCCTGTTTTAGCAGGCGTTGTAACAATGATGCTAATGGACATAAATTTTGGAACCAGCTTCTTTAATGCTGCCGGAGGTGGAGACCCTGTTTTATTTCAGCACGTTTTTTGGTTTTTTGGGCACCCAGAGGTTTATATTATGATCCTCCCGGCTTTTGGAATTGTTTCTCATATAATTGAAACTTTCTCTAGAAAGCCAATTTTTGGATATTCTTCAATGGTTTACGCCATGGCATCGATAGCAATACTATCTTTTGTTGTTTGGGCTCATCACATGTTTACTGTGGGGATGCCTTTAGCGGGTGAGTTATTCTTTATGTATTCAACTATGCTCATAGCTATACCCACAGGTGTGAAGGTATTTAATTGGGTAGCTACTATGTTTAGAGGTTCGCTGACTTTCGAAACACCAATGTTATTTTCAATAGGTTTTGTGACACTATTCACTATAGGCGGCTTTTCAGGATTAATGCTTGCAATAGTCCCAGCCGACTTTCAATATCACGACACCTATTTTGTTGTAGCCCATTTTCATTACGTTCTAGTACCGGGCGCACTTTTTGGAATCATGGCAGGTGTTTATTATTGGTTACCTAAATGGACTGGAAATATGTATGACGAAACGTTGGGCAAGCTTCATTTTTGGCTCACTTTTATTTCTGTAAACGTAACTTTCTTTCCAATGCACTTTGTTGGCTTGGCAGGCATGCCCAGAAGATACCCTGATTACGCTCTTCAATTCGCTGACTTTAACGCGATGATAAGCGTGGGAGCTTTTATGTTTGGAATTACTCAGTTGCTGTTTTTATTCATAGTTATAAAGACCATCAGGTCAGGGAAGCAAGCAAAGCCAGAAGTTTGGGAAGGGGCAGGAGATTTAGGTTTAGAGTGGACTTTAAGTTCGCCTCCTCCCTACCATTCTTTTACCGTTCAACCACAAGTTAAATAGAGGTTAAATTTGGAGATTAAGAAAACCGTAAAGAACTTACTTGGTATTGCTCTGGGTATGTTTGCCTTCGGCTTTGTTCTTGTCCCTATATACGATGTCTTTTGTGAAATAACTGGATTAAACGGCAAAGTAACCGGCCCCAGTTTTTTAAGTGAAGAGTCTCAAGCTATCACGGAGCAAAGAGAATTGCTTGTGCAATTCATGACTCATAACAATGAATCAATGCCCTGGGAATTTGATTCAGAAAGATCTCAAATGAGGGTGCTGACCGGAAATCAATATGAGGCGATGTTTGTTTTTCACAATAAAACTAGCAAGCCAATGGTCGGTCAGGTTATTCCAAGTGTGTCACCTGGGAGAGGAGCTGAATATTTTCATAAGACAGAATGTTTCTGTTTCGAACAACAATTGCTCGCAGCAGGTGAAAGGATTGAATTACCTGTTAGGTTTATCGTGGACCCTGCACTCCCTAAAGAAATCGGATCTCTAAGTTTAGGTTATACCCTTTTTGATATAACTGACAGAATAGAAATAACTAAAGACTTAGCAAAATTATAGAGAGGAAATAAGAATGTCAGACCAACCTTATTACGTTCCTGAATCTAGCAAATTGCCATTCATGATGGCGATTACCATGCTTGTATTTATTATAGGCTCAGCCAAGACGGTCATTAATTTAGACAATCCTGACTCTAATGCTTATCTAATACTTGTCGCCTTTTTCATAATGTTGTGGACAGTTATGTTTTTCTGGTTTCGTCAGGTTATTCAGGAGAATCACGCCGGATTAAACAACCCCATGTTAAAGGACTCTTATGTTTACGGCATGGCCTGGTTTATTTTCTCTGAAGTTATGTTTTTCTTTGCATTCTTTTTTGCACTAGCATATATCAGAAATTTTGCGGTGCCTTGGCTAGGTGGAGAAGGCGAAAAAGCCATCTCCAATATTTTATGGCCAGGCTTCGAAGCCAGTTGGCCTCTTATGATTACACCTGACCAAGCAATATTTGAAGGCCCTAAAGAGGATATGTCACTTGCTACGGCCTATACGCATGGAGGTTTGGCTGGGGTTTTGGGATGGCTACCTTTGTGGAATACAGTATTTCTATTAACTTCAAGTTTAACTGTTCATATAGCGCACCTCGGTTTAAAGAACGGTAACAGGAATCAGTTTAATATTTGGTTAGGGCTGACCCTTGTGTTGGGCTATATGTTTGTAATTGTCCAAGGGATAGAGTATTACGAAGCTTATTCACACATGGGCTTAACTTTGAATACAGGTATTTATGGAACAACCTTCTTTATGTTGACCGGCTTCCATGGATTCCACGTTTGTTTAGGGGCAATAATACTAACCATAATGCTCTTGAGAAGTTTAAAGGGACATTTCACTGCAGACGACCATTTTGGTTTCGAGGCTGGCTCGTGGTACTGGCACTTCGTTGACGTGGTTTGGGTGTGCTTGGTTGCTTTCGTTTACGTAATGTAGCTTAGGTACCTGGTCCAATTTGTCCGGTAAGAAAACCATAAATAAGCGTTATAAAAAGCACTACGGCGATAGAAACCCTTGCACCCAAACTGTGTACCGTCCTTTTAGTGGAGCCGCCGTCTTTTATAAGGTAGAAAGCACCTCTGAAGAGGCTAATCAACATGGCAACTATTAGAAATAATATAAAATACTTGATCATTTTAGAGGTGAGAATTATACACTTCGGTGAATTTAAATAACATGAGAAACTTTAAACCGGGCAGAGCCATGACTATTTTCGTGGTTTTCTTTTTACCTGTTCTGTTATTCCTGGGCTCATGGCAAATAGTTAGGGGTTTGGACAAGCAGGAAATCTGGAGTTTAAATAATTTAAACAAATCTTTGCCAGTAATGACTGAGAGAGAAGCTCTTTCAATGAGCTTTGATGAAGCGGTCTATAGATCAGTGTTTCTAGACGGAAAGTTTGGAGAAGAGTCCTACCTTCTTGATAATAGATTATATAAGCAAGAAGCTGGTTACGAAGTCTTTTCTGTTTTTGAGTCCTTAAATAATAATATCTATATAGTTAATAGAGGTTGGGTCTCTAAAGAAGAGTTTAATGATCAGGAAATTTTAAAGAACTCTAGAATATCCATTGAAGGCATTTACTCTCCCTTTAGAAGGTTTGGTTTAAATTTATCTAATGAAACCCAAGCGTTGGGCTGGCCTAAGTTAGTTCAACAGCTCGATTATAAGGAAACGGTTTCAGATTTAGGAAAGGATATAAAAGAAGTCGTTATTCAGCTTTCTGCAGGATCTCCAGGGGCATACGAACCAATTTGGCTGCCAGCAGAATTCAAACCTGCAAGGCACTATGGGTATGCAGTACAGTGGTTTGGGCTGGCTTTAGTTCTTGCTGGGTCTTACATTTATTTTGGTTACAGGAAGGAAAAATGAGTATTAGCAAAAAAAATTATGGAAGATTGATTGCTTCAATTATATTTTTAACACCTATCTTGGTCTTAACGATCAGCTCTGCATTTTATTACGGGGGCTATTCTCCGGAAGGCTCTGTGAATAAGGGCACTCTTTTAGAAGAGCCCATTCAATTAAACAACCTGGATTTGGCAGTAGACACTGGGCCGTTGGCTAATGAATTTCCTGGAAAGTGGACTGTCGTTCAATTTGTTAAAGGAGACTGTTTAGAGAATTGTTGGAAAACTCTTTACTCTTCAAGGCAAATCAACATAAGGTTGGCCAAAGACAGTTCTAGAATAGTTAGGTATTTAATATCTATTGGCTCCAATGAATTATCTTCATCTTCAGCAAGTAAAATAGAGAATGAATATCCTTTACTGAACCTAGGAACAATAAAATTAGACAATACTCCAAGCAAGGTAATAGAAAGACTTAAAGATTCTCCATACTTGCTTATAGATCCTTTGGGGAATGGAATACTTATTTATGATTCCTCTCTTCCAAGTGGGGAGCTTTTACAAGACATAAAGAAGCTGTTACAAAACTCTAAAATTGGATAAATATGGAAAGAATTAAGACCCTCTCTTTCTTGTCAGGAATCTTAGGAATAATAGTAGTCGGCTTGGGGGCATGGACCAGGCTAGCAGACGCCGGTTTGGGTTGTCCTGATTGGCCAGGATGTTATGGGTTTGCGACCATTCCAATGAACCCTGAAGAGATCGAGATTGCTAATGCAAAATTTCCTGAAACACCTTATGAAGTTGCCAAAGCCATTCCAGAAGTAGTGCATCGTTATTTTGCAGCCACTTTAGGGTTTTTAATTGTTTGTATTTACGCCTTAACTCTAAAATACAAGGAAGCTACTCCCAATATCAGGAACCTATCTCTATTTTTAGTGATTTGGGTTATCTTGCAGGGAGCTTTTGGTTATTTAACTGTTAGCCTTAAATTACTTCCTCAAATTGTAACGACGCATTTAATGGCAGGTTTCCTTACCGCAGGGTTGGTGTGGTTGTTGTATTTTAAGAGCAAGGATTCTTCAACATTGGACCGAGAGTATTGGAACTTTTCATTACGAACAAAGAATCTATTAAATTTAGGGCTAGTTTTTGTCGCTATTCAGATTTTTTTAGGTGCTTGGACCAGTACCAATTACGCATCTTATTCATGCACCGATTTCCCTTTGTGCCAGGGTCAACTTTTACCGGATGCAAACTTTAAAGAAGGCTTTAATTTCTTTCAAAGCATTGGGCCAAACTATCTGGGCGGGTTGTTGGACCATGAATCTAGATTAGCTATTCATTTATCTCACCGGTTCGGCGCGCTAGTAGTGACTTTATATTTATTGTTCCTTTCGTATCATTTTATAAGCCAACAAAAGAATAATTTAGCGGCTTGTCTCCTATTAATATTAACTTTGCAGGTTCTTTTAGGAATATCCAATGTAGTTTTTGCACTTCCTTTATTGGTGGCTGTAGGTCACAATTTAGGCGGGCTATTACTTATAACCTATTTAGGTGTATTGAGATTTAGAGAATAAATTATGCAACAAGTTATTTCTTCATGGAGAGGATATCTGGAGCTTACTAAGCCGGGGGTGCAGGCATTGCTTTTTGTTTCATGTATAAGTGGAATGCTTATAGCATCTGATTTTAAGCCTCCCGTGGAAGTCTTTATTTTTGGTCTTTTGGGAGTAAGTTTTTTAGCTGCTTCTTCTGCAGTAATAAACCATATATTTGATCAGCAGATAGACGCTAAAATGGCCAGAACCGCTTCTAGGCCAATTGTAGTAGGCGAAATAAGCAACAAACAAGCTACTATATTTTCTATTATTCTCTTCACATTAGGTTCTTGGATGCTTCTGTCTTTTGCTAACCCCTTAACTTGGGTATTAACAACTTTAACTTTTATTTTTTACGGTTTTATCTATACAAAATATTTAAAGTTCATGACCAGCCAAAATATAGTCATAGGAGGGTTGGCGGGTGCTATGCCACCACTTCTAGGCTGGACAGCTGTTTCGAATACAATAGAGCCAAATGCACTTTTATTAGTATTAATTGTCATGGTTTGGACGCCTCCTCATTTTTGGGCTTTAGCCGTCCATAGAGTTGAAGATTATTCTGAGGCAGCAGTTCCGATGTTGCCCGTACAAAAAGGAGTAGATTTTACAAAACAGCATATCCTTTTATACACAGTACTATTATTTGTTTGCACAATGCTTCCTTACGCTGTCAGGATGTTTAATGAAATTTACTTAGTTTCGGCAGCTATTTTAGGATCCATTTTTCTTTATTACTCCATAAGGCTATATAGAGATTCAACCAACTCATACGCTATGCCCACGTTTGCTTATTCATTAATTTATCTAGCTCTTCTTTTTGTGGCAATGCTTATAGATCATTTTTTGTATTTATGAATAAGGGAATATTTTGGACAGTCCTTAGCTGCCTGGCTTTTATAGCAATTGTATTGTCTTTGTTCATTTCCAGAATGAATACCGCGAGAGAGCTAACCGAACAAGAATACATAGATTTAGGTGCATACTTTATTGATCCTCCTCGACAATTATCAGGCTTTCATTTAATTAGCGATCAAAACATGAACTTTGCTATTGATGACTTTAAAGGAAAATGGAATATTCTTTTTTTTGGATTTACCTTTTGTCCAGATATATGCCCCCTTACCATGAAGCAACTTTCTAATGTTAGAGAGGAGCTAAAGGATAAAGCTAACAGAATAAATTTCTATCTAGTTTCAATAGACCCTGACAGGGACAGTCCAGAAAACTTGAGAACGTATCTAGATAATTTTGATCAAGAATTTATAGGTTTAACCGGGGAAATAGATAAGATTTATAGATTTAGCACCCAAGTTAACGCCCCATTTTTTCCTGTGGTAAACAGCAATGAAAAGGATTACACAGTGGATCACTCTGGAAGCTTAGTTTTAATAAACCCAGAAGGTAATTACGCTGGTTTCTTTAGAGCGCCTCATGACCAGAATAAAATCATCAAGGCACTTGATTCCCTATTGAATTAATTTATGATTCTTAGCCGTGAGACCTAAAAGCAGCAAATTTTTATTATTAATTGCCCTGTTATCAATATCAGGTCTTTCTGCTGATCCTATAGTCCACGCATTCGAAAATGATGTTGAATATTCAAGTGTCGAATGCCAATTGTGTCAGAATGAAATAACTGACACTTCTGAAATAGTATTCAACGAAATTGCAGCTTCGTTTAAGTCGGCTGTATTTCTTTTAGAACAATTAAATCAATCTTTCCCTCTAAAGGGATTCCAAACACGAGCACCTCCTTCATTTTAAATTTAAAGCAGTAACTTTTAATTTAAATTTTTAAGGAGGAATAATGAAAGTATTCTTTTATGGGCTGATGGCGATCAGCCTCATATCAATAAACGTAAATGCAGAAGAGGTTGAGGAGGTAGTCGTAACGGCCTCTTATGTTGATCAAAATATTAGCGAAATAGAAAACCCTTTGCATGTTGTTTCTGGCGAAGATGCTGGAGATGGCTTAACTCAAAGCCTAGGCGAGTCTTTAAATAGCTTGCTGGGTGTTTCATCTACTGATTACGGTCCAGCCGTTGGACAACCAATAATCAGGGGCATGTCAGGCAATAGAGTTAAAACTCTAAATAATGGAATGGTAGTTAGAGACGTTTCCGTCATAGGCGCTGACCATATTAATGACGTTGATCTTAATGACATAAAACAAATTGAAGTTGTAAGAGGACCGTCTTCTCTACTTTATTCAAATGGAACCATAGGGGGGATTGTTAACATAGTAGACAACACCATCCCTAAGGCTGATATAAAGGACTTAAATCTTAAATTAGGATTTGAGAATCAATCTGTAAATGACGGAGATAGTCATAATTTTTCTTTTGCTAATAACTTAGGCGGAATTAATCTAACTTTGGCTTATAAAGATTCTCAATTTGGAAATTTTGATGTTCCACGTGGTGCTATTATTCATTCAGATGAACATGAAGATGAACATGAAGATGAACATGAAGATGAACATGAAGAAGATATGGGCTTCCTTGCTAATTCTGACTTTGAATCAGAATCTACCAGGATTGGTCTATCAAAAGTATCAGACTGGGGTTACATAGGAGCTTCTTACAGCAACGTAGAAAGCCTTTACGGGATTCCTTTTCATGGAGAAGGGCACGAAGAACATGAAGAAGAAGGACATGACGAAGAAGAGAATGGGGGTGAAAGAATCTTCTCCTCTACTGAGTCAGATGTTTTCAACATTGAGGGCTCATTCGCTGTTGATAAAAAATTTATAAAGACTGCTGATTTCTATTTTAGAGATACTGATTATTCATTAACTGAACAACATGCAGAAGAGGCTCATGAAGATGAGCACGAAGAAGAGCATGAAGATGAGCACGAAGGTCATTCCGAAGGACCAACTTTATTTAAAAATGATGCCAAAGAGTACGGCTTAACCCTTGATCTGGGCAGTAGGGCATTTTCACAAAAAGTGGCAATTAAATCTTCAGACGAAAAGATGTCTATCATAGGCTCGGAAGCTTTTATGAACCCATCGGATAGTGATGAATTCTCTGTAGGATACTACTTAAGCGCTCCAACAGAATTATTCCACCTAGACTTTGGAATAAGGCACGACAGAGTATCTAGAAATGGCTCAGTGACACACAGAGAAGAGGACCATCATGACGAGGACGAGCATGAAGACGAGCATGAAGAGGCTGAAATCGATTATTTCGATAGGAATATCAATAGCACAAGCTATGCATTTAGTGTTTCAAATGAGTTAAACGATTTTGTCTCAGTAAACTTAGGTTTGTCTTACCTAGAAAGAGCTCCTTCTAGCGTAGAACTCTTTATGAACGGACCACATTTAGCAACTGGTAGATATGAAGTGGGAAATACCAGCCTAGAGTCAGAAGAGGCAAATAACATTGATCTAACCCTGAGTTATGAAAATAATGGCTTCTTTGGCTCCTTAGCCTTCTTCAGAAATAACATCGATAACTATATTTATTTATTAGATGAAACTGAAGAAGAGCATGAAGAGCATGAAGAGCACGAAGAGCATCACGAAGACTTAATTCTATCTAACTATCTGCAAAAAGACGCAGAGATGGATGGCTATGAATTAGAGTTTGGAAGGAATTTTGGATTCTACCAAGGCGAATTATTAGTTTCCTTTGGATTTGATTCAGTGTCTGCTGAGTTTACAGATGGAACCAATATCCCGAGAATTGCTCCACAAAGAAGTATCTATACGTTGGCATACACAGAGGATGATCTAAAGATCCGATTAAGCTATAAAGACGTTGGTGATCAAGATGATATAGGGGCAGGAGAAACGGCTACTAAAGGTTATGAAATGTTAGACATGAGAGTAACTAAAATCATCGACACTGGCGATGGAAGTCTTAACCTTTCTGTTTTTGGAACCAATTTACTCGATGAGGCGGCACGAAATCATACCTCTTTTGTAAAAAATGAAGTTCCTTTAGCGGGCAGGAACTACGGAGTTAAATTCAGTTATAAGTTTTAGGTTATAGCTGGCATACCTAACTTAGGTTAGGTAAGTATTGCTATATCCCATAAGCATTACTGGAAATGGGGGCTGGGAAAGGATTCCTAGTCCCTTTTTTTATTTATTACCTTTGATGGCAAAATAGGCGCCAATCAGAATAAGGAATAACTGCTCACTTGCGAATAAAACAGACCCTCTTTCACCAAAGAATATTCCCCAATTTGAATGAGCTATTATGATTGCCCAAACCATAATAAAAAGGACAGCTCCCCCAGATAATCTCGTAATTAAGTGACCTGCTTGTTCAGCTCTACTAGCTATCAAGCCGCCAACTATTATTCCTATGCCTGCTAACATTTCTCCCCAAGCAACCATATGAGCCATTGCTCCAGCTGCAGGAACTCCTTTTGACGCTAGCCATCCTACGAAACCTTCACCGATAGGCATTTTTCCGAAACCGTGTAAGAAAAAAGAAATTCCTAGACCCATTCTTAAGAGCCATTCAGCCAATCCAGAAATAGGTCTTGCTATATTATCCAGTGTTTCATTAATTTTGTTCATGTTTTACCCCATTGCTTCTAATAATTCCAATAACAAGTTTATAACATCAAGATAGATAGAAAAACCTATATTAAAAGCTGTATTCCAATCGTTTATTCCATTCGCTGATGCTTGTTCTAGTCTGTAAAAATCAAACAATAAATAGCCTATAAAAATAAAAGAGCCAAAGATACCCATTATTCTTCTAGAAGCGGAGGTGAAATTTATGAATATATTAAGAAGGTTCCAAATTACCAGCATAAACAATGGAACGATAAGGATATAGCCTAATGAGGAAAAATCTATGCCACTAAAGATACCAATTATTGCAGTCAAGAAGGTGATGGCTACAGTTAGATTAAGAATCCTTAGCCCATCATTTTCATCCGTTGAGATCATGATCGCCCCAAGAATCGGCCCAAAGGACATACTGGCAATTGAGAGAACCAGCATTTTAATTAAAATAGGGTAATCTGACCCAGCAATAAAAACTGTGGCAAAGAGAGTAATAATCCAGCATAAAGATAAATTAGTAAGTAATTTACTCAAGGGGGGCCTTTTTTCATCCATCTCTGTTTCAAGTTCTTCCTTGCGCTTTTTATAAGCGGACCTGTCTTTGTAAAAAAGGGCATCTAATTCCACTGTTTCTTTAGTGACCCATTTATCATAGGCTTGCTCCTCAGGTGAAAATAAATCGAGCTCTCCATTTTTGTTGTATTGCTTCTCAAAAACAGCACCAAAAAAAGGTTCGCCAGCTAAGGTCGCCTTTCTGGCTCCGCAAATAAAGTAGTAGCAGATCCCAAATACGAGAGATAGTTGGCTGCCAAAAACAACAAAAGTTTTAAAGAATAAAGACGTTTCCATGTCTGCTTACAAGCATATATAAAATAAACAGCGAAGGAAATCCTTATTTAATTACTCATCGCATCTAAAATTTGCAGTAGAAGATTTATGACATCTAGATAAATCTGAAAGGCAATATTAAAAGCCGAACTCCAATCATTTACACCGCTTTCATTCGCATCGGCGAGTATAGAGAAATCCGCTAAAAGGAATAATATAAAAAGTAAGATTCCGCCAAAGGCAGTCCACCTTATGGTTGTAGATTCAAATTTATAGAATATTCTTGCAATGCTGAAAAGTATTAACAAAACAAGAGGGAGTAATAGGTAATCAACCAGCCAACTTACATTAACCCCCAGAACTAAAGTAATAAATGCAATCAGAAAGGTTATGAGAACAGTAAGAAGAATTGCCTTTAGGCCATCATTCTCATCCATTTGAATCATTATCAGACCAAGCAATGGCCCAAAAGAAAGGGTATGAAAGGTGAACAGAGTTATTTTCACTTCGAAAGATAATTCCGCAAAAATAGCCACTGACAGTCCTATAAGGCTTAAATAAAATAAGCTAGTCAAGGTGCCAAATATGGAGTCGTCTACTTCCTCCCCCCTTTCATTGTATTTAATTACTCTTTCTTCTTCGGGGACAGGAATATGAAGCAAGTCTAATTTGCCACTTGAATTGTAATGAGCTTCAAAAGTTTCTCCAAAAAACTTGAGCCCATTCAATGTCGCTCTTCTTGCCATAAATATAAACAAGTACGCGCCCATAAACACAATACCAAGCTGGCCAACAAGAATGGTCATTGTTTTAAAGAATAAAGACGTTTCCATATATCTTCCTTGAAATTGTTCTGTCTTATTTCTTAGGTATCAATGATGTCAAAAATCCTTATTGAAGGTGCGTCTTCGCACAAGCCCGCTATGGTCTCTAAAGTACCATCTTCAGTTCTGAATTTTAAATATGTATCGTAATGCTCTTTTGATTCCCAGGTTTCATTAAAGACCCAGCTATTTCCATCCTCTGTGTTATAGATCAAGTCAATATGTTCACAGCCATCGAAATCGCGAGTTACTTTAAAAGCTTCTCTGCAGATTTCTGTAAATCCATCCCTCTCACCATCTTTTAATTTCCCTTCTACAAAAACATTTACAGTCATAAGAAATACTCCTTTTATTTTTTTCTTAGTCTAATTGAATTTGGAGTAACTTCAACCAGCTCGTCATCTTCTACGAATTCAAGAGCCTGTTCGAGGGTATGTTCTATATGGGGAGTAAGAATTAAGTTTTCATCAGATCCAGCAGCCCTAATGTTAGTCAATTGTTTTGCTTTAGTTGGATTAACCGGAAGGTCGTTGTCTCTAGAATGAAGACCTACAATTTGCCCGTTATAAACATCAGTGCCATGCCCTACAAACATTCTGCCTCTTTCTTGCAAATTAAAAAGAGAATAAGCCAAAGTTTTTCCTGCTGTCATTGACACGAGAACACCGTTTTGTCTTTTAGCTAATTCTCCATCTTTTGCTTTTCCATAATGATCGAAGACGCTTGTCATGATTCCAGTGCCGCTGGTCATGGTTAAGAAGCTAGACCTAAAACCTATCATTCCTCTAGAGGGGGCTAAGAATTCTAATTTTATTCGACCCTTGCCGTCCGGTTCCATATTTTGAAGGTCAGCTTTTCTTGTTCCCATTTCTTCCATAATTACACCCTGATGTTTATCTTCAACATCTATAACAATTTGCTCAAAGGGTTCATGAATTTCCCCATCAACTTCTTTTTGGATAACTTCAGGCTTAGAAACACCAAGCTCATATTCTTCTCGTCTCATATTTTCTATTAACACTGAAAGATGCAACTCTCCTCTTCCTGATACTTTGAATTTATCTGGTGTGTCGCCTTGCTCTACCCTCAAAGCCACGTTATGAATAAGTTCTTGTTCTAGTCTTTCTTTTAAGTTTCTTGAAGAAATATATTTCCCCTCTCTGCCCGCAAAAGGAGAGTCATTCACTTGGAAGGTCATGCTCACAGTTGGTTCATCAACACTAAGAGGGGGAAGGGCTTCAACTTTGTCTGGGCTGCATAAGGTATCTGATATGTTGAGTTTATCTATACCGGTTACACAAATAATATCTCCGGCTTGAGCTTCTTGAACTTCAATCCTCTCTAGGCCGTTGTAGCCCATTACTTGTAAGATTTTGCCCCTTCGCTCTGTTTTATCAGGCCCAGCGATGATTACTTGTTCATTAGGTTTAGCTTTCCCTCTGCTTATTCTTCCAATTCCTATAACTCCAACGTAACTGCTGTAATCTAATGCACTAATTTGCATTTGAAGAGGGCCATCATCATTAACTTTCGGCGGTTTAACTTGCTCTATAATTAAGTTCATTAAAGGAGACATGTCTTTTGACATTTGATTTTCATCGAGTCCAGCAATTCCATTTAGTGCAGAAGCATATATAACAGGAAAATCCAGCTGATCATCATTCCCACCTAATCTATCGAATAAATCAAAAACTTGATCCAATACCCAGTCAGCTCTTGCTCCAGGTCTATCTATTTTATTGATGACCAGTATAGGATTCAGTCCTTGATCAAACGCCTTCTGGGTAACAAATCTAGTTTGTGGCATAGGTCCATCTACAGCATCAACCAGTAGCAATACTGAATCTACCATAGAAAGAACTCTTTCTACTTCACCACCAAAATCTGCGTGCCCCGGTGTATCAACTATGTTTATTCTATGTTCATTCCAAGTAATGGCAGTATTCTTAGCAAGAATGGTTATGCCCCTTTCTTTTTCTTGATCGTCAGAGTCCATGACCCTTTCGGTTTCCATGTTTTTTCTATCAAGCGTTCCAGACTGTTGAAGCAGTTTGTCCACGAGTGTAGTTTTGCCATGATCAACATGCGCAATGATGGCTATATTTCTTAGTTTATTAACTGACATAGAATTTTGAAAGCCGCGATTATAAGACTTTCTATGTAATCTGCTATCAGTTTTTAGATACCATGGAGTGGGATAAAGGTTCGGGGCAGCAAATCTCTGCTAGAGATTCTTCAAGACTTGAACTGCCATGGCGCTTTAGTAGCTTAATAAACTGCTTCGCTTCTTTATTACCCCTCTCTGCAGAGAGCAAGAAATATTTCAGTGCCAAGGCAAAGTCTTTATCAGGTACCTCTCCATTGGCATAAATAATAGCTATGTTAAAAGGAGCTTTTGAATGACCTTCTTCACTTGCCATTTGGTACCAATAAACAGCTTTTTCAAGATCTTTATCAATTCCTCTACCAATATAATAATTAACACCTGTATTGTATTGGCTTACAGTCACACCTTGAGTGGCCAAAGAAAGGTCATAGACGAAATCTTTCTCGTCATCTATAGCGTAAATAAACGGTATGAAGCCAAACAGTAGGATGAAATAAATATATAGGGGCTTAATTGATTTCAAACAAGTTTTATTCCATGCTTACAACAACTTTTCCTAATACCTTTCTGTCTTCTAAAGTTTTTATCGCTTTAGCCGATTCATCTAAAGAGTAACTTTCGGTAACAAAAGGTTTAATTCTGCCATCTGCATGAAGATCAAAAAGTTCTTTGAAGTTTTGTGCATTCTCTGCTTGGTCGATTGCAGCAAACTGTCCCCAAAATACTCCTAAGATTTGGCATTCCTTAAGAAGTGTTAAATTGAGGGGCATTTTTGGTATTCCCGCTGTAAACCCAATAACTAAGTATTTTCCATGTCTTGCTATCGCTCTCAATGCAGGCTCAGCATAGTCACCACCCACAAGATCATAAATCATATTTACACCACCTCCAGAGACTTCCTTGATATCATCAGAGAACTTTTTTTGTAAGTCACGATCCATATCCCTTTGATAAATTATCCCTTCATCAGCACCTTCTTTAATACAAAAATCAATTTTTTCTTGAGATGAGGCTGCCGCTATGACTTTAGCGCCCATAGCTTTTGCAACATGGATAGCCGTAATTCCTAATCCGCCACCAGCTCCTAGAACTAAAACAGATTCTCCTGCTTTTAGCTCACCTCTTTGTTTGAAAGCATGATAGGTAGTTCCATAATTAAGAGGAAATCCTGCACCTGTTTGAAAGTCCATAGATTCAGGCAACGGCATAAGTTGATGTTCAGAATAAACACCTTTTTCACGAAGACCTCCGGAGCCAACGCTCCCTATTACTCTATCTCCTACTTGATGCAAAGTAACTCCTTCGCCAACTGATTCAACTACGCCAGAGATTTCACTTCCAGGACTGAATGGAAAGGGGGGTTTAAACTGGTATAAGCCCTGAACGATTAAGACATCGGGGAAGCTAATACCTGTTGCTTTAATATCAACAACAACTTGACCAGGGCCCGCTACTGGATCGTCTACTTCTTCAATTTTATGTGAATCAACTGGACCGAATTCATTACATACAAAAGCTTTCATAATAGTTTCCTTTTATCTTTAGATGAATAAATTAACGTTTCTTTATAAAACGTCAAGATATCTTATCTAGAAATTCTTTTAAATAATCTTCAAAATCTTTTTGATCTTTAGATTCTATATTTTTTATGTCCTCAAAAGATTTTTCGCTGGCATCACGAAATAATTCATCCAAATTAGATCTTTCAGATGTCATTGTATTCTGATGCAGATTAGACATCTTGTTACCAAGATCTCGAAATGAAAGGTCTTGGTCTTTTAAGTCTTCTAGAACCTGACCACTTAAAGTTTTATTTGGAGTTAGTAGATTTTCTTTTTGGGCCGTAATAGATTGTTGCCAATTTATATTCTGACCCTTAAGCACTTCTTTATCCATAAATTCAGCTATTGTTTCTAGCTCTAGAAGGAGTTTATTCGCTTCCTCTTTTAAGAGAACTGATCCATTTGTTGTTTCAAGCAAGGTTGCTTCACCTCTACCCTCATTTACTACTTTTTCGTGGTTCCTTTGTATTCTTGAGGATTCTTCAAGACTAATTGCAGGGCTGTCTGTAACAAAACAATAAATTAAAAGTGTGTCTAAGAAGTTAATCTGGTCTTCTGTTATTCCAATTGAGCTGTAAGGGTTTAAATCAACACACCTTAGTTCGAGATAATCTATTCCTTCAGAACGTAAAATATTTATAGGCCTTTCTCCAGAAGGGCAAACACGCTTGGGCCTTATAGTGCTGTAGTATTCGTTTTCAATCTGAATCACGGAAGTGTTTAGCTGAACTCTTTCTTCTTCAATAAATTCACCAATATCTTCGTAAGGTTTATAAGTTTTAACCAGAGCATTCTTTAGGTCTGTGCAATATTCTTCTATGTTGTTATAAGAAATATTTAAATCGTCTTGGGCTTTGCTGATATAGCCCAAATCGCCCATTCTTAAAGAAGTTGCTGAAGGTTTATAAAAGCCACCTGAGGGCAGCTCTTCAAGGTCATGTTCTTTGCCTACAACAAAAGAATTACACACTGCAGGAGAAGAGCCAAATAGAAGTAAATATATCCAGCCAAATCTTTTAAAGTTTCTAGCCATACCGAGATAAGTCTCGTTTTTAAAAGACTGAATCTCTTGATTTGATTGATGCGCAAGAACATCTAAAAACTTGTCTGAGAAAGAGAAGTTGTAATGTATGCCTGCAATTGCTTGCATCATGCTACCGTATCTATTTGCAAGGCCTCTTCGGTATATTGTTTTCATCATTCCTAAATTTGAATTGCCATAATTCCCAATAGGTATCTCTTCGTTTGAAGCTATTGGGCAAGGCATACTGAATGGCCAAAGAGATTCATCTTCAATGTTGTTGTAGACGAATACATGTAATTCTTTAAGAAAGTCCAAGCACTCTTTAGCGCTATTAAAGGTAGGGGTAATTAGCTCTAGAAGCGATTCAGAAAAATCAGTTGTGATATAGGGGTTGGTGAGAGCTGACCCTAGTTTAGAAGGGTGAGGAAGTTTAGAAATTTCTCCTTTGCTGCTTACTCTTAGGCTTTCCTTCTCTATTCCTCTATTAATCAGATTTAATTCTGGGAGAGCCTCAGATTCCCTTAAATTTTCTAAAGAAAATCCCATGATCTTTACTTATTTATTTAGGCCCCGCACTAACTATTGCTTCAGCAACATCAAATTTTGTAAAGTTCTCTTTAAATTGGCTTACTAATTTTTCTTCATAAGACTTGTATAAAGAAGTATCTTCCCAATTTTTAATTGGATTGAGTAGTTTAGAATCGACTCCAGTAACATTTAAGGGCACATCCAAGTTCATGCCATCAATTTTTTCAGTCTCCGAACCAGCCAGGTCTCCTGACTGAATTGCACTTATTATTGACCTTGTAACAGGTATATCAAACCTTTTACCCGTTCCGTAAGGTCCGCCTGTCCAACCAGTGTTAACTAAATAAACATTACTTCCAAATTCTTCAATTCTTTTCATTAGTAGGTCTGCGTATACTCCTGCTGCCCTAGGAAAGAAAGGAGCTCCATAACAGGTAGAGAAAGTTGTTTTGAAGGCTTCAGTTGAACCTACTTCAGTAGATCCAATGGCTGCAGTATAACCGCTTAAAAAATGGTAGGCAGCTGCCTCTTTAGAAAGAATAGAGACGGGAGGAATAACGCCTGATAAATCACAAGTAAGAAAGATAACTGCGTTGGGTTCGCCTGCCGCATTCTCATCAGCTCTTTTTTCTATGTGCTCCCTTGGATACACCACTCTGGTGTTCTCGGTTAAAGAAGAATCACTGTAGTCTGGCTCTTTTGTGTCAGAGTCGATGACAACATTTTCCATAACGCTCCCTTTTCTTATGGCGTCCCAGATAACAGGTTCATTTTTTTGAGTAAGGTCTATGCATTTTGCGTAACAACCTCCTTCAAAGTTAAATACTGCTCCTGGCCCCCATCCATGTTCATCGTCTCCTATTAAATTCCTATCAGGGTCTGCTGATAAGGTAGTTTTGCCTGTTCCAGAAAGTCCGAAGAATAAACACACTTCTCCATCAGAATTGACGTTGGAAGCGCAATGCATAGGCAAGACATTTTTTTCAGGAAGTAAGAAGTTTTGTACAGCAAACATTGATTTCTTCATTTCCCCCGCATAAGGCATCCCTGCAAGGAGAACTTTCCTAGAAGTGAAATTAAGAATAACAACGCCGTCACTATTAGTACCATCATCTTTTGGGTCACAAACAAATTCTGGTGCACTTAGTATTTGCCAGGTCTCTTTATTATTAGGATTAAATTCAGTTGGTCTTATGAACATTTGCTTGCCAAAAAGGTTATGCCAAGCCCACTGCGTCCTAATGTTTACTGGAACGTAATGTTCAGAGTGCTCACCAACATGCAAAGAAGAGACAAAGCTATCTTTTGAATCTAAGTAGGCCTCAACTTTACTCCAAAGCTTATCAAACGCCCCTGATTCAAATGGTCGATTGACCTCACCCCAATCAACTGAATCCTTTGTTGAGGCATCACTAACTATAAATCTATCTAGCGGACTTCTGCCAGTTCTTTTACCAGTTTTAACAAGAAGAGCACCATTAGCTGCTATTTCTCCTTCTCCTCTCTGAAGAGATTCAGAGATAAGTTCATCAATTGATAAATTTTCAAAGATTTTTGACATCTATTTACGGTTTAAGGTGGTTTATAAATTGGTGAGTATTATATAGATTTAATTATTTTTATGAGAATGAATTTCATTAGCAGAAATAAAGGTTTTGGTTAGGTATATAAAGATAATAAGAAATCCAATTAGCAACCATCCCGGGATACTTATTCCCATAAAACTCCATAAAACCTCTGCACAATTTCCATCTCCGGTTATAGCCATAATCAAAACTTCTAAGAAGGGCAATGTGTCTAAAAGATAATCTACGTCAGGAGCGCAACTAGGAACTAATTCAGCAGGTAGACTTTGTAGATAAAGTTGCCTTAAAGAAAGACCAATGCCAGCAAAAAGAGCCACATACGAAGCGAGTAAAAATCCTTTAAAAGTTTTTAGGTTCTTGGGATTAGTTAAATAGCCTATGGCAGCAATTAATCCTAAAATTAAAACGGCCCCTCTTTGCATGTAACAAAGCATGCAAGGTTTAAGTGATAGAAAATGCTCCATGAAAAGAGCGACGGCCATCATGCCCAAGCAAATAAAAAATAGAATTCCAAAAGTTCTTTTGGTGTTGTTAAATAAAAAATTCATCAATGAGCTTGGTCCCAATTATTACCAATACCTATATCAACCTCCAAGGGCACATCTAGATTAGCTGCCTCTTGCATAGATTTTGTTAGCAGCTCAACGACTTTGTCAGTTTCCTTTGTTGGGGTATCAACAATTAATTCATCATGAACCTGGAGTGTAAGCTGTGCTTTCAATTTAGATTCTTTTAAAGATTTATGAGCATTAATCATGGCTATTTTCATTATATCGGCAGCTGACCCTTGGACGGGCGCATTGATGGCCACTCTTTCAGAAGCTTGTCTTCGAATGGCATTGCTTGCATTTATATCTCTTAAGTACAACCTTCTTCCAAAGAGAGTTTCAATGTATCCGGTATCACGCGCCTCGTCCTTAGTCGTTTCCATATAGGCTTTTACTCCTGGGTATTTTTCGAAGTACATGGCCATGTATTCAGCTGCTAAATTTCTATTAATGCCCAGCTGTTTTCCTAAACCAAAAGCTGAAATGCCATATATAAGACCAAAATTTATAGCTTTTGCGTTCCTCCTTAAATCTGCGGTTACTTTGTCTAGGTTTACATCAAAAACTTCACTTGCTGTTTTAGAGTGAATGTCTTCCCCCTGATTAAAGGCTTCTAAAAGCCCCTTGTCTTTGGACAAATGAGCCATGACTCTTAATTCGATTTGAGAATAATCAGCAGAAATAATTTTGTTACCCTTTGTTGCTTCAAAGGCTTGTCTTATTCTTCTACCGTCTTCTGTTCTAATTGGTATGTTCTGGAGATTAGGATCTGAAGAAGATAATCTGCCTGTCGTAGTAACGGCTTGATGAAAGGACGTATGCACTTTGCCAGTATTTGGTGAGATTTGGCCAGGCAATTTATCTGTGTAGGTAGATTTAAGTTTACTCAGAGTCCTGTGTTCAAGTAAAACCTTAGGAAGCTCATACTCTTCTGATAGTTCTTGTAAAACCTTTTCGTCAGTAGAAGGTTGTCCTCCAGGTGTTTTTTTGATCACCCGATAATTTAGCTTTTCAAAAAATATTTCTCTGAGCTGTTTTGTAGAACCAAGATTAAACTCTTCTCCAGCTATTTCATAAGCTAATTTTTCTAGTTTTTTTATTCGAGATTCAAGGTCCTTAGACTGAGAAGCTAAAATCTTTGAATTGAGCAGAGTCCCATTCTGTTCCATATCAGATAGAACTTCGATTAGTGGAATTTCTATCTCCTCCATTAATTTCTTTAAGGATTTTATCGAATTTAATTTGGGTTCCAATACTTGATAAAGTCTTAAGGTTATATCAGCATCTTCAGCTGCGTAGTTAGTTGCCAAGTCCAGAGGAACTTTATCAAAAGTGACTTGCTTTGCCCCTTTGCCTGCGACCTCTTCAAAGGTTGAAGTCTTGTGATTTAAATAATACGAGGATAAAGCATCAAGATTATGCCTAGTGGCAGATGCATCCAATACATAGCTCATCATCATGGTGTCGTTCTTAATCGAATTTATATTTATTCCGTAACGAGCAAGAATATTCCTATCAAATTTTATATTTTGCCCAATTATTTTATCTTTCGTTTGTTCAAGGAAGGGTTTTAGTTTTTTTAGAACAATTTGTTCTTCAAGTTGAGGCACTTCCTGCTTTTCATGGCCAAAAGGAATGTAAAAAGCCTTGCCAGCTTCAAAGGCCAAGGATACTCCTACCAGATCAACATCCATATAATCTAAACCTGTTGTTTCTGTATCTATGGCTATAACTTTAGACTTGCTGGCCGCTTTGATAATTTTATCTAATGACTTCTCCGAGTTGATCAGTTCGTAATTACTATTCAACTGTTTAGGTTTTTGGGCTTGTTGTCTAGGTTCTTCTTGGAGCCAAGATTTAAACTCTAACTCTTCGTAAATCTTTGTTAACTCTTCTGTGTCTTCTTTATTAACTTTAAGTTCTTCTATTCCAAAAGGCAGTTCGACATCTCTCTTTATGGTTACAAGATCGTGGGCCAATTTTAATGTATCAATAGAACTTCTAAGATTTTCTCCCACCTTGCCGCCTAAGCTCTCAGCATTTTTAATTACATTTTCTAGGTTTGTGTATTCATCTAACCACTTTACTGCAGTCTTAGGACCCACCTTATCAACACCAGGAACGTTATCTGATTTATCCCCAATAAGCGCTAAGTAGTCTGTTATGTGTTCTGGGGGCACACCAAATTTCTTTTTAACCCCTGATTCATCCAGAAGTTCTCCAGTCATCGTGTTTACAACACTTACATTTTTACAGACCAATTGCGTCATATCTTTATCTCCAGTGGAGATAACAGTATCCAGTTTCTTCTTTCTCGCTTGTTCGGCTAAAGTCCCTATTACATCATCTGCTTCAACTCCCGAAATCATGATTAATTTTATGCCCATTAATTGAATGATTTTGTGGATGGGTTCAATTTGCGAAATGAGATCTTCCGGCATGGGAGGGCGATTGGCTTTGTATTCCGAATACATTTCATGCCTAAAAGTCTTTCCTTTGGCATCAAAAACTACGGCCAGATCGCTTTCAGGATGATCGATAAGTATTCTCTTTATCATACTGACAACACCCTTAATGGCACCTGTGGGCTGATTCTTGCTGTTTTCAAGTGGCGGCAAAGCATGGTACGCCCTATACAGATAGGAGGAACCGTCTACTAAGATAATAGGATCTTCTTTGGAACTCATTTAATTAAATCTGATACTTGCTTGCTGATTTTTATCCCTCAAGTTTAATTTTAACCTAACAAAACTTATTTAAATAAACATTAATAAATCTGAACTTTTTCTACAGGCAAGTGTCTTAAATATGTAGGGTAAATAATATTAAACTCTAGTCCGCAAGTAAGCTTCGAGTAACCCCAAATACTCGAAGCTTTTACTTACTAAACAAGTCAATCATGGCTTCAACCAATTCATTTACTCCATCTTTTGTTGTTGCAGAAGTTGATATAACAAAGTTTCTCGTTGAAAGATTTTTTAATTCATCAAGAGCGCGGAGCTGCTCTTGAGAAGCCTTGTTTTTAGATAATTTGTCTGATTTATTTAATAGGATTACCAAAGGAAGGTTCTTAGCCTCACACCAATTAATTAGTGTTAGGTCATCATCCTTGAAAGGGTGCCTGATATCCATAATTACCACTAAAGCTTTTAAACTTTTTCTCTTATTTAAATAATTGTCGATACTAACGCCCCAGTCCGCTCTCATAGACTTTGATACTTTTGCATACCCATAGCCCGGTAAATCGATGATTTTATGATTTTTATCCTTATCAACCTTAAATACATTAATAGACTGGGTTCTGCCAGGCGTTTTACTTGTCTTGGCCAGTTTCTTATTGTTGGTTATTGCATTTAATACACTAGACTTGCCGCAATTGGATCTTCCGCAAAAGGCAATCTCTGATCCGGAATCATCAGACAGGCTGTCATAAGAAGGATAGCTTCCTATAAAGACAGAATTTTGTAAGAAATTATGACTAACCATATGAAAATTATAAATTAAAGGAATGGCCTTAAAGGTTAGTATATAATGACGCCGCGCCACATCATACAACATGAATTTATAAATGAGATTTAAATTATCAATTATTTATATATCTTCAATTTTACTTATAGGAGCAGCAGATGCCCCTTCTGTGAAAGAGAAAGGAGACGCTGAAGCAGGTAAAGAGCTAGTTTCTGCTTGTTCTGCATGTCACGGGGCAGATGGAAATAGTTTAGCCGGAATATGGCCCTCATTAGCCGGACAAAACTATAAATATCTTTTAAAACAATTGCGACTTATTAAGTCAGGCGATAGGGAAATAATTGAAATGATCGGTCAGCTCGACAATCTAAGCGACCAAGATTTAAAGGATATCTCCGCCTTTTATTCCGTTCAAAATAATCTGATAGGTCAGGTAGAAAAAGATAAACTGGAATTGGGAAGAAAGTTATATTATTCAGGCAATTTAGAGAAAGGAGTGCCTGCTTGTACTGCTTGTCACTCACCTAGAGGCCTAGGTAACGCCCCTGCAGCCTATCCTCTTTTAAGTGGTCAGCAACCAGACTATGTAGCTAAGTCTTTAAAGGATTATAGATCAGGCGAAAGACTGAATGAGGACCCTTCTAAAATTATGATAGATATAGCATATAAGCTTGATGATAATGAAATAGAGGCCCTGTCTAGTTTTGTTCATGGGCTTCATTAAACCTTTATGTTTTCTAGACCTTTAATATTATCACTTATAACGATTCTTCTTTTGTCTTGCTCTGGTGAAGACAATTCAGAAACTCAATCAACGCAAACCAACGATAGATACAAGTCAGGTGTTCATTACGAGATTATTGATAATCCAACCACTGTAAGGGATTCTTCTAAGGTGGAGGTGATCGAAGTCTTTTGGTTTGGCTGTAATCATTGTTATGCTTTAGAACCATATTTAGCAAGGTGGAAGAAGGATATGCCTCAAGGAGTGAATTTCTCAAAATCACCTGCAACTTGGAATGAGGTTTTAAAGACACACGCTAGAATATATTACACAGCCAAAGCTCTTGGCATAGAGCAGCAATTTATCCCTGCAGCTTTTAACACAATACAGAATGAAGGAAGAAGGTTAACTGGAAACACCGAACTAGAATATTTCTTTAAAGGCTTTGATATAGAAAGAGAAAAGTATAAATCTGTTTCTAAGTCCTTTGGCGTAAGCAATGCCGTCGATCAAGCTGATAAAAGAATGAAACAGTGGGGCATTACGGGAGTTCCTGTGATCATAGTAAATGGAAAATATAGAGTTGGTGCTTCAAGAGCAGTTGGAACGGATGGCCTTTTTGATGTTGTGAATTTCCTTATTGAAAAAGAAAAGAAATATTCTACTGCTAATTAGTTTTGAATAAATTTCCTGTTTGTCCCATTTTCATACCAGCCAATAGATTGGAATGGGTAGAGAAAACTTTTAATAAAGGAACCGATGCTGTCATTATTGACTTAGAAGATTCTGTTCCAAAAGAACAAAAAGACGAGGCAAGAACTAATCTATTTTCTTACTTAGATTCTCATGACTTTGATAAAACTATTCTAATTAGAGTCAATCCAGTAGACGGAGGATTCGGCAAAGATGACATGAAGGTCTTGTCAGAACTTTCTTCAAAAATCGATGCCTTTATGCTGCCGAAAATAGAAGAAGTGACCCCCCTAAATGATCTCCCTGACAATTTAATTACTTTAATTGAAACCCCTAAATCTATTCGGAATCTTGAGGAAATAGCTAGCCATAAGAACGTTATTGGAATTGCATTAGGCGGTGCTGATCTAAGTGCAAGCCTTGGTTCGGATATGAGCTGGGATTCTTTACTTTTCACTAGGTCCAAAATCATTTTAGAGGCAGCTGCAAATAACTTATTCACAATAGATAGTCCATTCATGAACATAGAAGACATGTCTAGTCTAGAGAATGAATCTGTTCTTTCTAATGGCTTGGGGTTTGATGGCAAAGCTGCCATTCATCCTAATCAGATTGAAACCATAATTAAATCTTTCTTGCCTAATGAAGCAGATATTCAAGAGGCTAAAGAAATTATTAAATTATTTAACTCTAGTTCTGAAGCCGTAATAGCTTTTAAAGGAAAAATGATAGACTTGCCAATTGTTCTTTCAATGGAAAAGAGATTAAGGCTTGTAGGAATAGACCCTAAAAATATAGACTGACATTTAGGAGAAGACAATGGTAAAAAAGGTAAAGGAAATTTCGCCAGGTAGATATAGAGAAAGTTTTGGAAGATATTATGAAGAGTTTGTCGTAGGAGATGTTTATGAGCATAGGCCAGGAAGAACAATAACCCAAACTGATAATACCTGGTTTACTTTGCTGACCATGAATCAGCACCCCTTACACATTGACGAAGAGTACGGAAAAGGCACTGAGTTTGGAAAAACTTTGGTCGTAAGCCCTTTCACTATAGCTTTAATGGTAGGCATGAGCGTAAGTGATGTAAGTCAGAAGACAGTAGCCAACCTTGGTTGGACAGATATAAGAATGTCACATCCTTTATATGTCGGCGATACTTTATACGCTGAGTCTGAAGTAGTTGAGAAACGTGAATCTAAGTCTAGACCCGATGAAGGCATAGTTACCGTTAAAACTATTGGCAAGAACCAAGACGGTGTAGAGGTTGCTTCGTTTCTGAGGTCTGCTTTAATACCTAAAGAAGGCAAGGCAGTAGAAGATAAGATAGATTATTAATCAATCAATTTGCTAAAACACGTTTTTTTGATATAACTGTCATCCTATAAAGTCTATAGGGGGAGTAGATAGTCATGAGTAAAAATTTATTTGATGCGAGTAACGTGGATGAGACCGTATGGCACCTTCAAGGTAATTGGGCGCCTGTAAAGGAAGAATTAACGGTTTCTGAATTAGAAGTAAAAGGAGAAGTTCCAAAAGAAATTAATGGTCTTTATATAAGAAATGGAATGAACCCAAGGTCTGGGTATAGCGATCATTGGTTTTTTGGTAACGGAATGCTCCACGGTTTCAATTTTGAAAACGGGAAAGTTAGTTATAAGAATAGATATGTAAGAACCCCATATTATGAAAATGATCTTGATATCATTAGTTCTTTTGGAGATTTAAGCGCTTCTCCTGCCAATACTCATATCATTAAGCACGCTGATAAATTTTTGGCCTTAGAGGAAGCACATCTTCCTTGGGAAGTTGATGAAAATTTAGAAACAAAAGGTGTATATGACTTTTCTGGCAAACTTGAAGGAGCAATGACAGCACACCCTAGAATCTGCCCTAAGACAGGGGAGCTTTTATTTTTCTCATATTCCATGATGTCAGAATCGTATCTGACTTATTACAGAGCAAACCCAGAAGGTAAATTGGTCCAAATTGAACCTATTGAATTGCCAAGAGCTGTGATGATGCATGATTGGAATATTACAGAGAATCATGTTGTGTTTATGGATTTACCTATTATTTCTGATATGAATCTTGCCGTAGAAACTGGATCACCTTTCGGGTTTAAACCAGAATTTGGAGCTAGATTGGGCGTAATGCCAAGAGAGGGCTCTAATTCCGACGTGAAATGGTTTGATATAGATCCCTGTTATGTTTTCCATCCTCTCAACTCTTATGAAGAGGGTAATAAAATTATTTTGTATGTTTGTAGGCAGGAAGAAGCAATGGTTGGAGGTTTTCAAGATATATATGGAGGAGACACAACTGTAGCAAGACTCTGGAAGTGGACAATTGATCTAGAGCTAGGAGTTGTTAAAGAAGAACAAATAGACGATGCTCCTTGTGATTTCCCAAGAATCGATGATCGAAGAATCGGTTTTAAGAATGACTACGGTTATTGCACGACTTTGGATACCGAGGCTGATTCATTAACAATAGGAAGACATTTATTAAAATATGATTTAACCAAAAACGAGAGATTAACTCATGATTTAGGAAAAAATGTCACTGGTGGAGAAGCTTTATTTGTTCCGCGAAGCTCAGACTCTACAGAAGACGATGGATGGGTTATTAGTCTAGCTTACGAGGCCGAGACCGATCGATCAAAACTCTTAGTAATAAATTCCCAAGATTTTGAATCTGACCCAGTTGCAGAAATATATGCACCTCAAAGAGTTCCTAATGGAGCCCATGGAAGTTGGATAAATAAAGATTAATAAAGGACAATTTATATGGAAATACAATACGCTTCGGTCTGGGAGAAGAACGCAGACGCCATACCTAATGAAATAGCTCTAATTTGTGGAGATAACGAGGTAAGTTGGAAAGATTTTGATGATAGAGCTGCCAAGTTGGCTGCGTTATTAGATGAGAGCGGTCTTGGTGATGATTCTAAAGTTGGTCTTTACTTGCATAACTCAAACGAGTATTTAGAAGCACAATATGCAGTCTTTAAAATTAAAGGCGTCCCAATTAATGTAAATTATCGATACAAAGAAGAAGAACTAGTTTATTTATTAGACAATTCAGATTCTGAAGCTTTGTTTTATCAGGGCTGTTATGCAGAACAAGTTCGTGCCATTAAGGATAAGCTTTCTAAAGTAAAAGTTTTTATACAAGTTGATGATGGTTCTTCAGATACCCCAGATTTTTCATTAGATTATGAAAGCAGCATTCAGAACAATTCTCCAATGGAGAGAATAGAAAGATCGGGCGAAAACATTTATATGCTATACACGGGAGGTACAACTGGCATGCCAAAAGGGGTTATGTATCAACATGAAGGACATCTTAGTGCGATGCTTAACACCGCAGGAGCTTGGGGCATGATTCCTATTCAAGAAAAAGTTGAAATAGAAGCCTTATCTAGGGCAATCAAGGAAAATGCAGAATCCAATAATCTGCCTGTAAGTATTCCAGCCTGCCCATTGATGCATGGAACAGGTATGTGGCTTGGAGCCATGATCCCCCTGCTTGCTGGAGGGTGCGTAGTGACTATTCCTCAACTAGGATTTGATCCAGATTTATTATTTAAAGAAACGGAAAGAAGAAAAGCAAATAATCTTGTAATAGTTGGAGACGCTTTCGCTAAGCCTATGATGGATGCGTTGGATAAAGCAAGCAATGAGGGTGCCCCGTATAACCTTGAATCGGTTAACAACATTATCTCTAGCGGCGTAATGTGGAGCTCTGAAGTCAAAGATGGATTATTGAAGCACAATGATATGGTTTTAGTAGATGCTATGGGATCTACCGAGGGAGGCATGGGCTCTTCAGTGGCATCAAGAGATGCTCCAGCTCCAACTGCTAAGTTTGTTTTAAACCCCGGAGTAATTGTTATTACTGATGAAGGAGAGCATGTAGAGGCTGGCTCAGGAAAAATGGGGAAAATTGGAACAAGCGGCCTAGTTCCTTTAGGTTATTTTAAAGACGAAAAGAAGTCAGCTGAAACCTTTAAGGAGTTTGAAGGGGTGAGATATAGTTTTCCAGGTGACTATGCAACTGTAGAAGCAGACGGAACAATAACTCTTCTAGGACGGGGCAGTAATTGTATAAATACAGCAGGAGAAAAAGTTTACCCTGAAGAGGTTGAGGAGGCTGTAAAAAGGCATCCCAATATTTTTGATTGTTTAGTAGTAGGACTAAAAGATGATAGATTTGGCCAAAGAGTCGTTGCTTTAGCTTCTTTTCAAGATGAAAACCAAATTGAAGAACAAGATTTAATTGCTTTCACGAGAGAGCATTTAGCTGGCTATAAGTTACCCAAGCAAGTTTTATTTGTTCCAGAGGTAATGAGAGCTCCGAACGGAAAGGCAAATTATAAGTGGGCTAAAGAAACAGCAGAAAAGGAATTAGGTTAAAAGGGGTACAAATCATGGATGTTAGTGAAGCTGTCGATTCTAGGAAATCAATAAGGGCTTTTTTAGATAAATCTGTAGATGATTCATTAATTAAAGAGCTCTTAGAGAAAACTTCTCGTTCCGCCTCCGGAGGTAATTTACAGCCTTGGCAAATTTACGTGATTAATGGCGACACAATGAATAGTTTCCATAAATTTCAGTCTGAATGGACCGAACCAGAGACACCTGCTTATGCGATTTATCCAGAGAACCTTAAGGAGCCGTACAAGACTTCTAGATATGAAGTTGCTGACGACATGTATTCTTTACTTGGAATAGCAAGGGAAGACAAAGAAGAAAGGTTTAAGCAAGTATTAAAGAACTATGAGTTTTTTGGCGCTCCCGCAGCTTTCTTTTGTTTTGTAGATAGGCAAATGGGCAGGCCGCAATGGTCTGATTTAGGCATGTTTCTTCAAACATTCATGTTGCTAGCTAGAGAAGCGGGACTAGATACATGTCCTCAAGAAGCCTGGGCAATGAAACAAGAGAGTGTAACCGCCTTTGTTGAGGCACCAGACGAGTTAATGCTTTTTTGTGGCATGGCCATAGGTTATCAGGACGAATCTGAAAAGGTTAATGAACTTAGAACCTCAAGAAGACCAGTAGAAGACTGGTCGGTTTTTTTAGATAAATAATTAAAAGACTAAATTACTATTTCAATTAAGCTTGGACCGTCAGAACTAATTCCATCAGAAAAAGCTTTTTGAAATTGTTCAACAGTTAAAGTCCTTTTAGCTGGAACCCCTAAAGACTCCGCAAGAGAAACCCAATTTATTTCTGGGTTGTCTAAGGAAAACATAGAAGTAGCTCTATCACCTGTTCCTAGAGCTCCAACTCTTTCTAGTTCAACTTTTAAAATTGCGTAAGCTCGATTAGAAAAAATAATGTTTGTTACATTCAGGCTTTCTCTGGCCTGAGTCCACAAAGATTGTATTGTGTACATTGCTCCACCATCACCGTGCAAACAAATTACTGGTCTGTCGGGTGAAGCGATGGCCGCACCTGTTGCTAGAGGAAGACCTTGTCCTATTGAGCCTCCTGTTAATGCTAACCAATCTAAAGGTTTTGCATTCCAGGCATGTGGGGTAACAAAAAAACCTGAAGTTGCAGCTTCATCTGAAACAATAGCTTCTTCAGGTAGCAATCCAGTAAATAGGGCACCTAAATTTTCAGGACTCAAGTCACCAGAAGTAGGCATATCTATTTTGCCATCAGGAATTAAATGACTATCAATTTTTGACCCCTTGAACATATCATTGAGGGCATTTAGAGCATATTTTCCATCTTCAAATGGAGAAGCCACTTCAATAAGATCTGCACCTTCAGGAGAAAGAAAACTTTTCTTGCCCGGGTAGGCAAAAAAAGAAACGGGCGGTTTTGTTCCAATAAATACTATGGACTCTACACCGCTTAAGAAACCTTCAGCCAGTTCAGCAAAATAAGGAATAGGCTCAACTTTTGTAAGCCCAGCTCCTCTTCTATGCCTTTTAACGAAAGTATCTGTTGCCAGTCTGCATCCACAAGCAGATGCTATTTTTCCTGCTAAAGTAACCGATTCTTCATCTAAGAAGTTACCACCTAAATAAAGCATGGAATTTTTATCTGAAGAAAGGGCTTCAAAAGCTTTATCAATTAATTTGTCGTCAACTTTAAAGGGCCCTTCTATATCTAGCTTAGGTCCTATATTGTCTGTCTCTCCCCATGCACAGTCAGCAGGAACGAGCATGGTGGCAATTTGACCTGGGAATTTGTGCGCAGCTTGCCATGCTTCTGACCCTAGTTGACTTAAGTCATCAGGTGTAGAACTTCTTCCAACCCAGTCAGAACTGGCTTTAGCGAGTCCATCTAAATCAGAAGTTAATGGAGCATCATATTGCAGATGGTAAGTTGCATGGTCGCCAACTATATTTAACATCGGCGTTCTAGCTTTCTTTGCGTTATGTGTGTTAGCAAATCCATTGCCAAAACCTGGACCTAGATGGAGTAAATTGGCGGCAGCTTTACCAGACATTCTCGCGTACCCGTCTGCAGCACCTGTGACCACACCTTCAAATAAACCTAGCACAGGCCTTACTTCGGGATGGTGATCTATAGCTGCAACCAGATGCATTTCTGAGGTTCCTGGATTAGCAAAAACAACTTCTAGACCATTGGCTATCAAAGTCTTTAGTAGAGCATCAGCAGAATTCATACGCTCATTATAAACCTATGATTTTGAGTCTACTAATTTCTATCAGGCAGGGCGTCTTAAGACTCCTACGTTAGCTGATACTGTTAATTTTTTAACAAAGAAATTAATTGCCTAATGTCGAAGCACCTGACCTGCGCGAGCACCAGTAGGTTCTCCATCAAGGACATTGACTTGACCGTTGACGATCGTTGCTTTGAAGCCACGCGACTTCTGGATGTATCGCGGTGCGTCACCAGGAAAGTCATTCACTAATACAGGTTGTAACTCATTCACCTCTTCTGGGTTAAATACATTAATGTCTGCTTTCATTCCTACTTTTAGAATACCTCGATCCTTGAGACCAATAACTGCTGCCGGATCGGCTGTCATTCTCTTTATAGCTTGAGGAAGCGTGAATACACCTGTCTCACGTACATAATGAGAGAGTATGAAACTAGCCCAACCTCCATCCATAATTTGAGAAACATGCGCGCCGACATCACCAAGTCCAGGAATGAGATGTTCGCTGGCGAAGAGATCCCCTTGCTCTTTCAGATTACCGCCAAACATGCGCCAGTTGAAAAGACCGCGACCTTGACTGTCTCTTGATAGACGTAAGAAAGTTTCAGACCAGTGCTCAGAAGCTGATTTTGATAACTCGATCAGATTTTGTGCAGAGTTGTGGTCGGGTATCTCGTCGAGGCCCAGAAAGTAGACTTTTTGTAGAGGGATATGACAAGATTTCGATTCACGCGCTTCTGCCACTAGGGCCTTACAAAAAGTTTCATTATTAATGGCTTCCAATCTAGCGTTAAAATCTTTTTCTCGTAATTCATCCCACGTTGGACCTTGTATAGGAAGGCCTGATTGAAGGCCAAACATGTAGCCAGATCCACGTGTGTGACTGATGCCGGTAATATTACGTCCCTCTAGGTTCATTTCATTAAGATGCTTAGCAGCCATAGCTCCAGACCCTTCTTCACCTGAACAACCATAGCTAAATAAGACCCTGCTTCCTTCTGTTTCAGCAACCGATCTCATTACCTCAGCATCTGCACCAACGAGTTGCATCAAACCATCCCTGGGTCCGACAACCTTAGCAATTTCTACAAGTTCAGAACACTCGGCAAAGGTTCCTGGAATTGGACGACCATCAGGAGCCTTATGTGGTTCATAACGATTGGTAGAGAATCCAACTGCACCGTCTTTCATGGCTTTTTCTACAATTTCCACCATCTGCTGCTTTTCAGCCTCTGTTGCTTGCTCATCAAAAGATCGATCACCCATGACATAATAGCGAACAGCAGAATGACCTACGAGACCAGCAACATTCAGAGAAGGTTTTAGTTCTTCCAATGTGTCTAGGTATTGACCATAGTGCTCCCAGTTCCAAGAAAGTCCTGAAAGAATAGCTTGTTTTGGAATATCCTCCACCGTTTCCATCATGCCAGCTAGAACTTCGACATCATCAGGCTTGCAAGGAGCAAAAGTGAGGCCACAGTTTCCAATCAAGGCTGTGGTGACACCATGCCAGCAAATAGGAGTCATTTCAGGGTCCCAGCCAATTTGAGCATCTAGATGAGTATGAATATCTACAAAACCAGGAGTGACCGTTCTTCCTTCAGCATCAATTGTCTCTTTTGCGCTTGATTCAATTGAACCGATTTCTTTAATTTCACCATCTTGGACAGCTATGTCACCTTCGAAAGAGCCATTACCTGTTCCATCTACTATCGTTCCGTTCTTAATTAAAAGATCATATTCCATAATTTCCCCCAAACATTAAGTATACCCAAGTTTAAAAATAAAAATAAACTTAATTGAAGACTAAGAACTAAATATTAGAAAGGAGTGCATCTCTATTTTTTATATGGCAGTCTTTATTAGAGATATTCACAAAACCCTCTTCATTTAATTCCTTTAAAGCTCTGCTCAGACTTTCTGGTCTCATCTTTAGTATTTTGGCAATCTCATAGTGATTAATTGGTAGTAGAAATCTATATTCATTCTTTTCGTTTATACCGAGTTTAGAGCTGGTGATCAATATCCAAGAACATATTCTTTTTTTGATGTTGCCATTGGATATTGTTTGACTCCATTTAAGTTGTTTTGAGAGCTGACTGCTTATGGCCTTACTGGCATGGATTGCCATTTCGGGCTCTTGTTTAGCAAAGGTCTCTAGCTCATGGTAATTTATTCTGCACACATCTGAGTCTTCTTTAGCTATAGCAAAATGTGAATAGCATTTGAAGGAAATACAATCCAGTGCTAGAAATTCCCCTGGATAAAAGATGCCCTCAATTAGTTCTTCTCCTTTCTCGTCTAAACTATAAGTTTTAAGACATCCAGAACGTATGACATATATAGAAGAGAAAACATCTCCCTGGCTATACGCAAGAGAGCCTTTGAGTAAGGTGATTTGAGTAGAAATAGTAGAAGCTATCTGATCTAGGTAATCACTAGAAACAACGTCATTTACTATGCTTTCAGGCATGCATAGGTGCTTATAGTTACAAACCTTACACAATGGTGAAGAGTTAGCTAAGAGCGTCATTTTTATTCAGTATAGCCTCTATGGAATAAATCTCAGATTTAAGTTCTTCTATTTGATATTTGCTCCCAGTCCAAAAGTTCAACCCATTCTCGTCTTCTATTTTTGCGAGGTCTTGTTTTATAGTTACTAATCTTAATTTCAATTCTTTTATAAGGGAACTATCCATATAGGTTCCCTAGATATATTGAAAATCCCAATAAGATTATCCATGACAACATGCAGACCAAACCGACTACTGCTAGCCTTTTTAATGCAATGGAATCTTCTTTAGGCCACTCTTTTTTCATGTAACTTCTCTTATGTAATAAAGAAGTTACTACTAGCTAAAAGTTCATATCTTGATTTATATCAATTTTATTAGATAAAAGTTAAATAAAGTTATAAGCAGCTATGAATAGAGACTTTATTTTTCGTTCAATTAAAAAGGATAGTTTGGATTATTTAGGTTATGTACTTAATGTAAGTTCCAAAAAAGAATTATTCCATGCAATTTCAGAACTTGGCTTTAACCCTGAAGCTTTAGAATATCGCGCCTTAGAAATTAACTCTAAAGCTATAGCGATTTGCTTACCCTTTAGAGGAAATAAAGAGCTAGAAAAATTAGAGTTTTGTTCTTTAAATAAAGTAGAAGAAACATACCTAAGCCCCGAGAGGGATGAAGTTAATTTAAAAGGCAACTCAGATTCGGGAACTTTTCCAGCAGATATATTTACTGGTTCATAATGGGCTAGACAGGATTTGAACCTGTGACCTTCTGCTCCGGAGGCAGACGCTCTATCCTAGCTGAGCTACTAGCCCGTTAGGGATTATATGCTTCTTATTTCTATTTTATTAATACATTAGCCCTGATATGATCGACTTTCTTTAAAAGTTAAGCGGAGCATTTATGGCAGGAAATTCCTGGAAATCAATAAATTGGAAAGACCCTTTTCTATTGGAACAGCAACTAACAGACGATCAGCGTTTAGTCCGAGACACCGCTCATCAGTTTGGTCAAGAAAAGCTTTTGCCTGGAGTCAGGGAAGCCTTTAGAAAAGAGGAAACTGACTCAAATATTTTTAAAGAAATGGGTTCTTTAGGTCTTTTGGGCTCAACTATTCATGGTTATGACTGCCCTGGTGTTGATTACATGAGTTATGGCCTTATAGCTAGAGAGATAGAAAGGGTAGATTCGGGTTATCGTTCTATGATGAGCGTTCAATCCTCTTTGGTTATGTATCCAATTTACGCGTTTGGCTCAGAAGAACAAAAAGAAAAATATTTGCCCGCTCTTGCCACTGGAGAATCAATCGGGTGCTTTGGATTAACTGAACCTGATTATGGTTCTGATGCAGGAGGTTTGATAACAAAGGCTAAGAGCGTAAAAGGAGGTTACTCTATTTCTGGAGCAAAAATGTGGATTTCTAATAGTCCGATAGCAGATGTTTTTGTTGTTTGGGCAAAAAACGATGAGGGAAAAATTAAAGGATTCATACTTGAGAAAGGCATGGAGGGGTTAAGTGCTCCAAAGATAGAAGGCAAGTTAGCTTTAAGGGCGTCAATAACCGGGCAAATAGTAATGGAAGAGGTTTTTGTAAGTGAAGATCAGATGTTGCCTAACGTAGAAGGCCTGAAAGGACCTTTCAGCTGCTTGAACAACGCAAGATACGGTATTGCATGGGGAGCTTTAGGCGCTGCTGAGACCTGTTGGCATACCGCAAGAGATTACGTAATGGACAGAAAGCAATTTGATAAGCCTTTAGGTGCCAATCAACTTATTCAACTTAAGCTAGCTAACATGCAGACAGATATAAGCATAGGACTACAAGGTTGTTATAGAGCTGGACAATTGATGGATGATAATAATATTTCACCTGAGTTGATTTCTTTGATCAAAAGAAACTCTACCGGGAAAGCTTTAGAAATAGCAAGACACGCTAGGGATATGCTGGGGGGAAATGGGATTTCTGATGAATATCCTATTATGCGTCACATGGTTAATTTGGAAGTAGTGAATACTTATGAAGGCACTAACGATATACATGCCTTGATTCTTGGCAGAACCCAAACAGATATTCCAGCCTTTTAAATTTAGTTTAATTCGAAGAAGACTAAGGAAACTACTTGTTTTATAATGCGCGTGGCCTAACCCGCTAATATCAAAAATATGAAATATCAAAGGTTATTCTTAATAGTATTAACTACTTTTGTCCTTAGTTTAAGTGCTTCTGAAGCCAAAAAAGCTATTGAAAAAAGAATAGCTCCCGTTGGGTCTGTTTGTATTGAAGGAGAAGAATGCGCTAAGGCAGTTGCGGCATCAGAGGTCGTTTCGACTTCGGAAATGAGATCCGGAGAAGAGGTGTATACGAATGCTTGTGCCACTTGTCACAGCATTGGACTTGCCGGAGCTCCTAAGTTTGCTGATTTAGCCTCTTGGGGGGATAGACCAGATGAAGGAATTGAGCATTTAACAGAAACAGTTAAAAATGGCCTCAATGGGATGCCTCCAATGGGCATGTGCATGGATTGCACGGATGAAGAATTAACCGCTGGTGTTCAGTATATGTTAGACAGCCTTTAGAAATTTTTTTCTAATACGGATTCAAATTCATTCCATTCTGAAAATTCCGCAACGGAAAATTCTTTTATTGGCCACTCTTTTCCAGATTCATTAAACCAAATAGGATTTAACCCACAATCATAACTTCCTTGAACATCGTTTATAGGATGATCCCCTACATGACAGATTTCATTTGGACTTAAACCCGTTATATCTATAGCAGCTTGAAATACAGAAGGGTCAGGTTTGTGTGCATTAAGGTCTGCAGCTGAAAATATATAATCAAATAAATGGTCAATGCCTATTTTTTTTAAGTTAGCATTACCATTAGTTATTACACCTAATGAATAATTTTTTTTAAGTAATTTAAGTGTTTTTAGGGCATCTTTGTAAAAGGTAATTGTATTTCTTTGTTTAAAATAGATATCAAAGGCTTCCTCGGACATTTTGATGGATTCCTCCTTAGAGTATCCTGCTAAGACATTTAATTCATAAAACATTTCCTTTCTTAAATCTGATATTTGATTAACAAGGTTGGGTTTTTGTTTTATTAATTTATCCCTGATTTGCATTACATCTTTTGATTTTAGGAGAGAGGAGGTTCCGGGGTAATTATCTGCTATCCATTTATTAGTAGTTTCTTCTGCCTTTAATATTGTTGGCATCAGAGGCCAAAGAGTATCATCAAGATCAAATGAAATAGATTTAATGGTCATTACCCTTTTCCTTTTTGGCCCTAGGATGAGATTTATCATAGACTTTAGATAAGTGTTGAAAGTCTAACTTCGTGTAGATCTGAGTGGTTCCTATATCCGAATGACCAAGCATTTCTTGTATGGCTCTCAAGTCTCCGCTAGATTCTAGAACATGGCTAGCGAAGGAATGCCTAAGCATATGTGGGTTAATTCCTGGCAGTCCTCTCATTACACATAACTTTTCTAATCTAAGCTGAACGGACCTTGGCGAAATTCTGTTACCTTTATTGTTTAGAAAAAGAGCTTCAGTTTCTGTTTGCTTAGACTCTATTAATTCTTTTCTATACAACATCCAATCCCTAATTGATTGGATAGCTTTTTTACCAACCGGTACGTCTCTTGTTTTTTTCCCTTTCCCCACAACTCTGCAGATACGCTCTTTAATATCTAAACTAATTAAATCTAAATCACATAGTTCAGATAGTCTTAGTCCTGAAGAATACAATAATTCTGCCATAGCTTTATCTCTCACTTCAAACATCCCTTCGGGCTTAAAGTCCAATAGTCTTTGAACTAGATCCGCATCCATTGCCTTGGGTAAAAGGCTAGGTGATTTAGGCGAGCTAATATTTTCCGCTGGACTCTTATCTATAACTCTTTCTTGCAGAAGGTAATTGAAAAAGCTTCTGTATGAAGAGAGGACCCTTTGAATACTTCTAGGGCTTAACCCTCTTCTCCTTTCTTTGTTAACGTAAGCGCGTACTTCGCTCTCTTTAACTTCCTGCCAAGATTTGATATCAGAATCAGATAAAAAATCTAAAAATTTATCTAAATCTCTTCTGTAACTATTGGTGGTGTTGTTTGAAAGTTGCTTTACTGTCTCTAGATAAGCCAAGAAATCATTTATCTTTTCTTTTAGCATTTAGTAGTTATTTCTTTCTATAAGATTAGCTAAAACTTGAGCGATGAATTCAAGAAACATAGAATCATAGTCCTTAGAGTAGACGCCCTCTTTTTTTGAACCAAGCGCTAGTAATCCTGGGCAATCTGGGCTCTTTATAGGCACTAAAACACATTCCAAGATTCCCGATTTCTTCTTAAAAATATAATCTGATTCTTTTTTATTTACTGGACCACAATATATATCGACGGCGTTATATTTTTTACCAAAAACCCCATGAGCTTCTTTGGGATCCACAACTCTTCCTTTTGGAAGGTTGGTGTTCTCTCTAAAGAATATTAATTTACATTTGTCAGCTTGGAACTTCCCCTCAAAGCGCCTTTCGGTAAGTGAAATTATATCTGCAGCATTTTTACATAAGATTAGATCTAAAATTAGATCCTTAGTTCTTAAAAAGATGTTTTCGTTATTTTTAGCTATTTCTATTAGCCCTAATAGATTATTTGACGTGGAGTTATAGTTCTCCCTCAATAATTCAACCTGTTTTTGAATTAAAGAAACTGCGCCACCAGTTTCATGCACAATCTCAAGAGTGTTTAATATGTGTGAATTTTTAGAAAGGAAATCTGGGTTAAGTAAAAGAAATTGTTCTACTTCTTTCTCATTTAGAGATTTCTTGGTCATTGTATCGTTACGTTTATTTGTTTAATAAACTCAGCCTCGCCCTTAGCTAATATTTCTTTACTTTCTATATTGTAATCTATAAATATACTTCCTTTCTCAAAGTTCACTTTAACTGGGGTTTCAATGGTTTTATCTTCTATGGCAATCAGGGCTGCAGCACAAGCACCACTTCCGCAAGCCAAAGTTTCTCCAGCACCTCTTTCGTATACTCTTAGATCTATTTCGTTACTAGAAATAATTTTCCCTACACCAAAATTAACCCCTTCAGGAAACCAGTCACTGTTTTGTAAGGCCTCTCCTAGATATCTTAAAGAAATACCGTCAACCATTTCTTCAAAACTAACCGCATGAGGGTTTCCTAAATCAATTACCCCTATCTCTATTTCATTTCCTTCAACAGAGATAATATGTTTATGGTCAGCAGTTTCAGGAGGTAAATTATTTTTTATTTCAAGATTGTCGGGATTTGTGAATTTAACGGAATACTCTCCGTTTTGATGGACCTTTAAACTCCATAAACCCCCTAAAGTAGTAACTGATAATTCATTTTTAGCAATCAATTCTTCATCAACTACAAATTTAGTAAGACACCTTGCGCCGTTTATGCAGTTTTTGGCTATTGATCCATCTGCGTTATATATTTCTGCAGACAAATCCACGTCAGGGCTTTCTGGAGGAAGAATGCTTATCAGTTGATCAAATTCCACTCCTTCCGACTCAGCAATCTTCACAACCTCTTCTGGAGAGAGGCTTAGATCTTCTCTTAGTAGGTCTACCAAAGCAATGATGTTTCCTAAACCAGAATAGATATAAAGGTTTAGTTCCATGGTTTATAAATCGCTTTCAAGAGCAATTGAGTCCTCGAAACTTTCCCTTTTTTTGATTAGCTTTAGAGAAGAGCCATCAACCATTATTTCAGGTACTTTTAGCCTAGAATTGTAATTTGAACTCATTACAGAACCGTAAGCGCCAACATCCATAAATGCAATTAAATCCCCTTGTGAAATGACCAATTCTCTGTCTTTAGCTAATACATCTGCACTTTCACAAACAGGACCCACTAACTCATATATTCTTTTATCTGAATCACTTTTTTGTATTTCTTTTACTGTGTGCCAAGCATCGTAAAGTGCTGGTCGCATTAAATCGTTCATGCCTGCATCTATAATCGCAAAATTTTTGTATTCAGTTAATTTTAGATATTCAACCTTTGCAATTAAAACACCCGCTTTTCCGGTTATCGATCTTCCTGGTTCTAATACAATATTTAGATTTAATGCTCTTATTTCATTAGAGATTTCAGCAATTAAAGATTCAGGGTCTCCAGGATCTTCTTCTTTATAAGTTATACCTAAGCCCCCTCCGATATCTAAGAAATTTATTTCATGCCAATCATTCGTTAACAATTTATGAGCCTCTAATAAATGCTCCAAGCTTTTCATGATTAAGCTGTTATCAGAAATTTGAGATCCAATGTGACAGGCTATACCTGAAAGTTTAATTAAAGGCGTGGTTTTTGCTTTCGAAGAAATAATGCTTAGCGTTTCAGTGTCCACACCAAACTTCGAAGTTTTAAGTCCAGTTTCAATGTATTTATGAGAGCCGGTCGGAATGTCTGGATTTATTCTGATTGAGCATTGAACCTCTTTATCTAAAGCTTTAGATATATTAACTATGCGATCAAATTCGTCTTCTGATTCTATATTAATAGAAAGGATTCCTTCATTTATTGCTTGCTCAATATCTTCTGCAGATTTAGCTACACCTGAAAAGACTATTTTTTTCGGATCTGCACCCGCCTTAATGCAGCGTTTTAATTCATTGCCAGAAACTACATCAAATCCAGAGCCTAATCCTACAAGCTCTTTAAGTATATGAATATTAGAGTTGGCTTTAACCGCATAACAAATTAAGTCACCTTCTGTTAAGGCGTTAGCGTATTTATTGTAATTATTTCTTATTAGAGAAGCTGAATAGATAAATGCAGGGGTGCTATATTTATCCGCAATTTCAGAGATAGGCAAATCGTCTACGTATAATTGCCCTTCTTTTTCGTTAAATCCTTCCATGACTATTTAGACTAATTTCTGATTCATTAGGCAGACTTAATGGAACCTTATTGCCGCAAGCAGTAAAGCTAACGGCTAAAAAAGTTATTATTAATGTAAATAGTAGAGGTTTCATCGGCCTACCTTTTCGCTAAAACTTTTTTTGCAAAATTTATTTCTTTTCTTACCTGAGAGGGGGCTGTTCCTCCAACAAGTTTTCTAGAATTAATTGATTTCACGGGATCTAAATAAGAACTTACATCTTCGGAGATTAATTTAGAAAACTTCCTTAATTCTGAAATTTCTAATTCAAATATTTGCACTCCCTTAGATTCAGCGTGTGCCACTATCTTCCCTACAGTTTCATGAGCTTTTCTGAAAGGCACAGACTTGTCCACAAGGTAGTCTGCTAAATCTGTAGCAGTAACTTGTCCAAGCTTACAATCGGCTTCCATTTTTTTTGTATTTGCTTTCATGCCTTTAATCAAAAGGCCAAGTAAAACTAGGCTATCATTAGAATAATCTATACTTCTAAAAATAAAGTCTTTGTCTTCTTGTAAGTCTCTGTTGTAAGAGAGAGGTAGATTCTTCATTAAAGACAATAAGCCCATTAGATTGGCTATAGTCTTTGAAGAGCCACCTCTTATTAGTTCTGCAACATCAGGATTCTTTTTTTGAGGCATAATTGAAGACCCAGTACAAACCTCATCAGATAAGTAAACATATTCAAATTGCGAAGAAGACCATAAAACAATTTCTTCGCAAATTCTCGATAAGTGAACACCAAGTATAGAAAGAGTGGAGGCTGTTTCTATTACAAAGTCTCTATCACTTACGGCGTCAATAGAGTTTCTAGATAAACTTTGAAAGCCAAGTTTTTTAGCTAAAAGGCTTCTATTAATTTTATACCTTGATCCAGCCAAGGCGGCAGAACCCAGAGGCATTACGCTCATTCTATTTTTTGCGTCAACCAATCTTGAGTAGTCTCTTTCCAACATCTCATGCCAGGCCATCAAGTGATGTCCGAAAGTGACAGGTTGAGCTATTTGTAGGTGAGTGAAACCAGGCATAACAGAAGATATGTGTTTCTCAGCCTGCTTGATTATGTCCTTTTGTACAGAAGTAATATTTTGTAAAGCCTCATCTATCTTTACGTTTAAGTACATTTTCAAATCAGTTGCAACTTGGTCGTTTCTGGATCTGCCCGTATGTAGTTTTTTAGCAGCGTTTCCAGCTTTTTTTGCTAAAGCTGATTCAATGTTCATGTGCACATCTTCTAAGCTTTCTTTCCATTCAAATTTTCCACTTTCTATTTCAGCTAGAATCTTCACTAAGCCCTTTTTAATTTTTTGGAGTTCTTTTGGACTAATTACCTTGGCTTCTTTCAGCGCCTCTGCATATGCAATAGACCCTTTTATATCTACTTCATAAAGTTTTTTGTCAATATCTATAGAAGCAGTGTAAGACCGGGTTAAGCTACTAGCTCCTTCTCCAAATCTCCCACCCCACAAAGGGTTTGTTTTATCTTTGTTCTTTGCCATGACCTGCTTTTGTGGAAAACTTAAGTTTTTTGAGTTTTCCTCCATACAATTACATCTTAATATTTATAAATATCAGATTTAAAAGGTCCTTCTTCAGGAACGTTTATATAATCAGCTTGTTCTGAAGATAATTTTGTCATTACTCCTCCAAAACCTTCTACCATGTATGAAGCAACTTCCTCATCTAGTTTTTTAGGAAGTACCTCAACTTTGATCAGCTCTTTTTTTGTATCTTCATCATTTACTTGGGCAAACTTCTGTTCATACAAAAACATTTGAGCCAAGACTTGGTTCGCAAAAGACCCATCCATTATTCTTGAGGGGTGACCAGTTGCATTTCCTAGATTAACCAATCTTCCCTCTGAAAGGAGAATCAAATAATCTTGACTATCTTGATTGGGTGATCCGTCTGCTTTAGTGTCTCTGAAGATTTTATGAACCTGAGGTTTCACTTCTTCCCAAGCCCACTCTTCTCTCATGAATTGAGTGTCTATCTCAGTATCAAAATGGCCTATGTTGCAGACCACAGCTCCTCTCTTCAGAGCTTTTAACATGTGCTTATCACAAACTTTATAATTTCCCGTTGTTGTCACAATTAGATCCGTATCTTCCAATAGATCTTTGTTTATAGAGTTTTCATCATTATTGTTTAAACCATCTATATACGGTGAAACTACTTCATACCCATCCATGCAAGCTTGCATTGCGCATATGGGGTCAATTTCGGTAACACGGACAACCATTCCCTCTTGCTTTAAGCTTTGGGCCGAGCCTTTTCCAACATCACCGTATCCAATGACTAGGGCCTTTCTTCCGGCTAAGAACATGTCTGTACCTCTTTTAATTCCATCATTAAGGCTATGTCTAGTACCGTACTTGTTATCATTCTTAGATTTAGTAACAGAGTCATTAACGTTTATTGCAGGAACTTTTAACTCGCCTTTTTCGACCATTTCATTAAGCCTAACTACACCAGTGGTCGTTTCTTCGGTTATGCCGTGAATGGCTTCTAATATTTCAGGATATTTCTCATGCGCCATCGCTGTTAAGTCTCCTCCGTCATCTAGAATCATATTTGCATCCCAAGGCTTGCCTTCAGATAATATTGTTTGTTCAATGCACCAGTTAAATTCTTCTTCTGTTTGACCTTTCCATGCATAAACTGGTACACCAGAATCTGCTATCGCTGCTGCCGCATGATCTTGCGTTGAAAAAATATTACAACCCGACCATCTTACTTCAGCACCCAAAGCAGTTAACGTTTCTATCAGGACTGCTGTTTGAATAGTCATATGAATGCAGCCAAGAATTTTTGCACCTTTTAACGGTTGTTCTGCTGCATACCTTTCTCTTAATTTCATCAATGCAGGCATTTCAGATTGCGCAATTATAATTTCTTTTCTGCCCCATTCAGCAAGAGAAATATCGGAAACTTTATAATCATTTGTACTCATATTTTTATCCTTTCAGGGCCTCTGCCTTATCTGTTTTTTCCCAAGTAAAAGCACTTTCTTCCCTTCCAAAATGCCCATAAGCAGCAGTGGCTTGATATATTGGCCTTTTAAGATCAAGCATATTAATAAGTTGCCTGGGCCTTAAATCAAAATGCTCTCTGATCAAATCTGAAATCTTGCTCTCATCAATTGTGGACGTACCAAAAGTATTAACACTTATGGATGTAGGTTCTGCGACACCTATAGCGTAAGAAACTTGTATCTCGCATTTATCAGCTAAACCGGCAGCAACAATATTTTTTGCAACGTATCTCCCAGCATAAGCAGCGGATCTATCAACCTTCGAAGGATCTTTTCCAGAAAAAGCACCTCCTCCATGCCTGGCCATTCCACCATAAGTATCAACTATTATTTTTCTTCCAGTTAAGCCGCAATCTCCAACCGGTCCTCCAATTTCAAATCTTCCAGTAGGATTTATAAAATATTTTGTGTTCGCATTAAGCCAGTTTGAAGGCAGTACGGGTTTTACGATTTCTTCCATAACACCTTCTTTCAAGTCTTCTTGAGAGACATCAGGGTCATGTTGAGTTGATAAAACAACCGCAGAAATTGATTCAGGCTTCCCATCATCTCCATACACGAAGCTTACTTGGCTTTTAGCGTCTGGTCTTAACCAAGAAAGTTTCCCAGATTTTCTAATAAAGGCCTGTTGTTCAACAAGTCTATGAGAATAAGTGATAGGGGCAGGCATTAAGACCTCAGTTTCATTTGTCGCGTAACCAAACATTAAACCTTGATCTCCCGCTCCTTGTTCTAAATCTTCTCCTGCGCCTTCGTTTACACCTTGGGCAATATCTTGAGATTGTTTTCCAATTGCATTTACGACTTCACAAGTATTCCCATCACACCCGACTTCCAGACTGTTGTAGCCTATATCTAATATAACTTTTCTAGTTAATGCTTCTAAATCAGGATCTGACGCGCTTGTGATCTCACCAGCAAGCACAACTAAGTTATCTTTAACTAGAGTTTCACAGGCAACCCTAGAGTCAGGGTCATCTTTTAGCATAGCATCCAATACGGCATCAGAAATTTGATCGGCCATCTTATCTGGATGCCCTTCCGATACAGATTCAGATGTAAATAATTTATATTCAGACATATTTATTTATTCCTTTAAAGAAAGGGCGCGTATTTTACACATAATCATGTTGAATTAGCCATTTTTTGGCAATATATAAGCATTCACTATATACAGGTAAATAGTTTTCAGCGAAAATACGAATTACTAACAAATGGCTACAAAAAACAGTGATTTAGCTAATATTCTAAGAGTATTGGCAATGGATGCGGTAGAAGAAGCTAAAAGTGGCCATCCTGGAATGCCTATGGGCATGGCTGATATAGCTGAAGTTCTTTGGAGAAACCACCTAATTCATAGCCCCAATAACCCTAATTGGCCTAATAGAGATAGGTTTGTATTATCTAATGGTCACGGGTCCATGCTCATATACGCTTTACTTCATTTATCTGGATATGATCTAAGTTTAGATGAATTAAAGAACTTTAGACAATTAGGGTCTAAAACTCCTGGCCATCCTGAATACGGTATTACACCCGGAGTTGAAACCACCACTGGACCTTTAGGCCAAGGTATTTCTAATGCCGTAGGAATGGCTATTGCTGAAAAGATACTTGCAGAGAAATTTAATACCTCAGAACATAATCTGGTAGACCACATGACCTACGTATTTACAGGCGATGGTTGCTTAATGGAAGGAATATCTCATGAAGCTTGCTCTTTGGCTGGCACCTTGGGTCTAGGAAAGTTAATCGTTATTTATGATGATAACGGTATTTCTATAGATGGTAATGTAGAGGGCTGGTTTACGGAAGATATCCCTGAGAGGTTTAAATCTTATGGATGGCAAGTAATATCTTCAGTTGATGGTCACAACTCTGATGATATTGATAAGGCGATAAAAACGGCTAAAGCAGATACTGACAAGCCAAGCATAATTTGCTGTAAGACTATTATTGGCAGAGGATCCCCAAAAAAGGAAGGGTCGGCTTCCGCGCACGGAAGTGCTTTGGGAGAGGAAGAAATTAAAAACACAAGAGATAATTTAGGTTGGCAATATGAAGCTTTCAGTGTGCCCAAAGAAATCTATTTTGAATGGGATGCTTCAGATCAAGGACAAGCAACAGAAGACGAATGGAATAAAAATTTCCAAGACTATAAATCTATGAACCCTAATTTAGCTGAGGAATTCTCGCGCAGGATGGCATTAGATTTACCTGAAGGGATTGAAGAAGCTATCTATAAATATATCGATGAAGTGCAAAAAGAAGAGCCTAATATAGCAACAAGAACGTCTTCTCAAAGAGTTATAAATGTTTTAGGCCCTCTTATTCCTGAATTAGTTGGAGGTTCAGCGGACCTAACAGGCTCAAATAACACAAATTGGGAAGGAACTCATGAAATTGAACATAGCGATTTTTCTGGAAATTACATAAATTACGGCGTTAGAGAATTTGCTATGACAGGAATAATGAATGGTTTAATTCTTCATGGCGGCATTAAACCCTATAGCGGCACTTTCTTAACCTTTCTAGATTACGCTAGAAATGCAGTCAGGATGGCTGCACTTATGGAAATACCTACGATATTGGTATATTCTCATGACTCGATAGGTGTAGGGGAAGATGGACCAACTCATCAACCAATTGAACACCTTACAAGCCTAAGGACTACTCCAAATTTGGAAACCTGGAGGCCTTGTGACACTTCTGAAACAGCTATCTCTTGGTTGTCTGCAATAACAAGTTTATCGAAGCCTACAGCTTTGATACTTTCAAGACAGAACTTACCGACATTTTCAAGAAATGATTCACAAATAAAATCAATTTCAAAAGGTGCTTATATTCTCCATGAACCGGAATCAGAACCAGAGCTGATTCTAATTGCAACCGGCTCAGAAGTTAAACTTGCCATGGAAGTTGCTGAGGAGCTTAAAGGTAAGAAAAATATAAGAGTAGTTTCTATGCCTTGTTCCGAAAGATTTGATGAACAGTCAGATAAATATAAGGCTTCTGTATTAGGAAATGGAATTAAAAGAGTAGCCATAGAAGCTTCTCATGCAGATTGGTGGAGAAAATACGTAGGCCTTGAAGGAGAAGTTATCGGAATGACTTCCTTCGGGGAGTCCGGGCCTGGCAATGATCTCTTTGAGCATTTTGGGTTTACTAAAGAGAAGATCATAAAAACTTTAGGGTTATAAATCTCATGAAATTTCTTGGGTTGAACGATTTTCAATTTAAAGATCAGCGTGTTCTGCTCCGCTTAGATTTAAATGCACCAATAAAAGATGGAAAAGTAAGTAATGATGAAAGATTGGTAAGGTCTCTACCAACTATAAATCATATATTAAAGAATGAAGGCAGACTTATAGTGATCAGTCACTTGGGTAGACCTAAAGAGAATGGCGAATTCCAGCCTGATTTTTCTTTATTTCCTGTTGTTAAGCGATTAGAGCATTTATTGAGTAGACCTATCAACCTGATTACTGACATAAACAACATACCTTCGATTGAGAGAGGTGAGATGATTGTTCTAGAGAATGTAAGGTTCTTAGAGGGAGAGAAATCTAATGACCCTGGCTTATCTAAGAAGTTAGCTAATATTGCCGATATCTTTGTTATGGATGCTTTTGCAACCTCCCATAGAGCGCATTCTTCAACAGCAGGAGTAATTGAGTTTAGCGAAAAAGCTTGCGCTGGTTTCTTATTGGAGGAGGAGGTAAGTGCATTATCAAAGCTTACTCTTGAAAATAAAGACAAGTCTCTTGCTGTATTGGGAGGAGCAAAGATATCAACTAAATTGAATTTGATTAATTCTTTGTGTGACAAGATGGATACCGTCATTTTGGGTGGAGGAATAGCAAACACCTGTTTATTGGCTCAAGGGTTTTCTGTGGGCAGGTCTCTTGTAGAAGATAGTATGCTTAAAGAGGCTTTAGAGCTATCTAAGAAAAGTAACGTAATTGTTCCAAGAACGGTAGTGACAGCAAAGATGCAGGAACACGAAGGTTCTATAAAACATATTGATCAAATAGAAGAAGATGAATCTATTTTTGATATAGCGCCAGACAGTTTTAAAGAACTTCAGGATTTATTTGATGCGGCAAGCACAATCTTGTGGAATGGGCCAATGGGTCTTTTTGAAGAAAGCGCATTTGCTGGAGGAACTAATCAAGTGGCTAAAATGATTGTTTCATCTAAGGGCTTTTCAGTTGCTGGTGGAGGGGATACTATATCTGCAGCTTCAAAAGCAGGTGTATTGAACGAACTTGATTATGTCTCAACAGCTGGAGGGGCCTTTTTAGAATTTATAGAAGGAAGGAAGCTCCCTTCCTTAGAAGCTTTAGAATTAAAGCTAGCAAAATAAGATTTTAGGAGAAGAAGATGAATGATTTAAATAAAATTGAAGAAGTAGCTAACTATATCGTTGCAGACGGAAAGGGTATTTTGGCCGCTGATGAAAGCAACCCTACTTGTGGAAAACGTTTTGATTCTATTGGAGTAGAGTCAAACGAAGAAAATAGAAGAGATTATCGTGAAATGTTATTTAGGTCAGAAGGCATGAAGGGCAATATAGGAGGAGTCATATTGTTCGATGAAACCATTAGGCAAGCAGCTGAGGATGGAACCCCTTTGGTAAACGTAATTCTAGATCAAGGTGCATTACCTGGTATAAAAGTGGATCAAGGTTTAAAGCCAATTGGGGACTCTGAGGAATCATTAACCCAAGGTCTTGAAGGTTTAGATGAAAGATTGAAAGAGTATTATTCTTTAGGAGCAAAATTTACTAAATGGAGAGCGGTAATTAAAGTAGGAGACTCACTCCCTTCTGAAGAAGCAGTTACAAGTAATATGAACGCTCTTGCTGAATACGCAAAGCTGGTTCAAGAAAATAATATGGTACCAATGGTAGAGCCAGAAGTTTTGATGGATGGCAATCATTCTATTGATCAATGTTTTGAGGCTACATCAAGAAGCCTCGAATGCCTGTTTAACCTTTTAGATGAAAAGGGAGTTAACATTAAAGCGACCATATTAAAGCCAAATATGGTTACTTCAGGTTCAGAATCTCAAAACAAAGCAACTGTTGATGAGGTAGCTAATCAGACAATTAGATGTTTGAAGATGTATGTTCCTGATGACCTTCCAGGGGTGACTTTCTTGTCTGGAGGTCAATCTGATTTAGATTCAACGGCTCATCTAGATGCTATGAATAAAATTGGAGGCTTTAGCTGGAAATTGAGTTTCTCATACGGAAGAGCTTTACAGCAACCCGCACTAAAAGCCTGGATGGGAAAGAAAGAGAATGCTGCCTTGGCTCAGGAAGCTCTTTCTCATAGAGCCCATATGAACAGACTTGCTTCGGAAGGAGCATGGAGTGCTTCATTAGAAAATTAAATACTAATTGAAACTTTTAGTTCAAAGGGTCTCGCAAGCTAGTGTAGAAATTAAGAACAAAAATGTTGCCACTATTTCTAGCGGCATTTTGGTTTTTGTTGGATTCGATCCTTCTGATTCAAATAAAGAGATAACGAAACTTACAAAAAAGCTACTTAATTATAAGATTTTTAATGATAGTAACGACAGAGTAGCTCTTAGCGTTCTTGAGGCTGAGGCAGAAATATTACTAGTTCCCCAAGTTACTCTTGCAGTTAGCACTAATAAAGGTCTTAAACCAAGTTTTTCTGGAGCAGCTAATCCAGAAAAAGGATTAGAGTTATTTAAAGCTTTTAAGAGTCATCTTGAAGCCTGCTACTCTAAACTCCAGACAGGAAAGTTTGGTGCCAATATGTCCGTAAGTCTAATCAACGAAGGACCCATAACCTATTGGTTTGAAGCTTAACTAGTTTTATTTCTTACAAATAGTCTGGCCATTAGTAGGCCGCCTTCAAATAATAACCAGGCTGGTATTGCCAGTAAGGTTTGCGAAATTACATCCGGGGGAGTTAAAAACATACCTACTGTAAAACAACCTATTATTACATAAGGTCTTTTTGCACTAAGGCTTTCGGGAGAAGACACGCCACTCCATATTAATAAGAATATGAAGACAGGAATCTCAAAAGCAAATGAAAAGGCAAACATCATGCTTAATACAAAATCTAAGTATCTACTGATATCTGTCATCACTAAAATGCCTTCAGGAGCTGAGCTTGTAAAAAAACTAAAAACTAATGGCAGAACGAGAAAGTAAGTAAAAATAATGCCTGCATAGAAGAGTAGTAAGCTAGACAGCATTACCAAGAAGCTTAGACTTTTTTCGTTTTGATACATTCCAGGTGCAATAAATTTCCAGACTTGATTCAAGGAATAAGGCATGGATATTAATAAAGAAACGAAGAAAGTAAGCTTAAGAGGTGTTAAAAAGGGCGACGCTACTTCTGTAGCTATCATTGAGGAGCTTGCAGGCAGAAAAGCTTGCAAAGGCTCAGCCAGAGTTTGGTAAATCTCGTTTGAGAAATAGATCAGACAAACAAAACAGAAAACAACAGCAATCGAACACTTAATAAGTCTTGATCTTAACTCTATTAAGTTATCCATAAATGTATTTGTTTCCATTTCTAGATTTTACTTATTTGAATCTTTTAGATCTTTTAAGATCTCTTCATTTCTTGAATCTTGGTATATTTCGTTCAAGCCAAAGGCTTTACCTATTTCTTGCTTAGATCTATTCGCTTGCTTCTTTAACCAGAGTAAAGATCTAGAAATTGACCTTATTGCTTCTGGCAACCTCTTAGGGCCCAATACAACTAAACCAACAAGCAAGACAAGAAGAAGCTCAAAAAAGCCTATGTCAAACATAAATTACTTATTGTCTTTGTCTTCTTCATCCATTGTCTTTCTAAAGCTTTTAATTGTTTTAGCTAAGTCAGACCCAAGACTTTTTATTCTTTTGGTGCCCCCAAAAAGTAATAAAATTAATATTAGAATAATTAGAATTTGCCAAATGCTTATGCCACCTATTCCCATTTAATTCTCCTGTCTATTTATCTTAACGCGATGATTTTTCTTCGTGTCCAGACGTTCCAAATCTTGTTTCTAGTTCAGATAGAATATCTTCTAACTCCAAACCTTCATTTTCAAGAAGAACCATTGTATGAAACCATAAATCTGCCATTTCATGTATAACTTTTTTCTTTTTAGCCTCATTATCTTCTAAGGAGGCTTCTATTAGCTCTAAGGCCTCTTCAAAAATCTTTTCATTGATCTTTTTTGTTCCATCTTCGAGCAAAGATTTCACATACGAGTCTTCCCGATTTGATAATCTTCTTTTTTTAATCAAATCAGCTAATTTAAATAGGATTTCTTTGTTCATAATCTCACGATATTAAAAACCCAACCGCAGCAATTGCAACACCTAAAATAATATAATTAAAAAACCTTTTTTCATTAGACAATTTATTAAGCAATTCCTGGTGTCTTTCTTCACTTTCCTTTTGGTACATCTCAATCTTGCCTATTTGCTCAACAGCAGTTTCCGCAATTTCAGGAAGTTTTCTGGCTTTCTCTATCCAACTTAAGGAGTTCTGTTTTGCCCATTCAGTTATTTTTTTTGGATCGTATCGTTCCGAAATCCAATTCTTCAGGAAAGGATTGGCTATGGACCAGAAATCCAAAGAAGGATAAAGCTGCTTACCTAGACCTTCAATATTTATTAGTGTCTTTTGAAGTAGCATAAGAGAAGGCTGCATACTTAGATTGAACCTTCTTGCAGAATCAAAAATAAACAGAAGCATCTCTCCAAAGTTGATTTTTTCTAAAGGCTGATCAAACATTGGCTCACACGCTGCTCTTATAGTAGTTTCTAATTCATTCTGTCTAGTAGATACGTCAACCCATTTAGCTTCAATCAATATGTTAGCAACTTCTTTAAAATTTCTGGCAATTACTGCAACCAACATCCTTCCAATTTGAAATTGCTCTTCTTCACTTAAGGTGCCTACAATTGCGTAATCTACTGCTACGTAAGAAGGACTTTCAGGGTTTTTGGCGTTAATAAAGATATTACCTGGGTGCATGTCCGCATGAAAAAAATTATCAATAAATACTTGTTTAAGAAAAATTTCTACACCTCGTTCTGCTAGTAGTTTGAAATCTACTCCCAGTTGCTTTAAAGCTTCAACTTTATCAACAGGTATGCCTTCAATTCTTTCCATTACAAGAATATTCTCAGAACATAAATCTATATAAGCTTCAGGCACATAAAGTAAATTATTATTTTTAAAGTTTCTTTTGGTCTGCTTTATATTTGAAGCTTCAACTTTCATATTTAGCTCGGCAAGAATGACATACTCATATTCCGAAACCAGCTTTAGAAGCTGGAGTCTTTTTGCGTCGTTTGATCTTCTTTCAACGTATTCAGCTAATCTTTTCATCAGGGATATGTCACTTTCTATAGCCTTCTTTATACCTGGCCTAACAACTTTAATGGCTACAGGGTTACCTCCATCTTTTAGATTTGCAGAATAAACTTGAGCTATAGAGGCTGCAGCCATAGGTTGATTATCAAAATTAGAAAAGGTATCTCCAATTAAAGATCCCATTTCCTTTTCTATTAGCGAAGTGGCTTGATCTGTTGGAAAGGGAGGGAGGTCATCTTGTAAAGATTTAAGTATTTTAGCTATGTCTGAAGGTATGGCGTCAGGTCTGGTAGAAAGTAATTGGCCAAATTTTATAAAAATAGGGCCGGATTCTTCTAAAGCTTTTTTTAGTCTATTACCTCTATCTTCTTTTGAAGAATATAACTTCCAGGGCGAGATTAGGAAGAATAGTTTTAGCAGCTTGGGTTTATTAAAAGCTTCAATATCAACATCTATTCTTGCTTTAAGAAATATATGCAAGATTTTTATCAAACGAAAGAGGTCTTTAAGCATCTATCATTCCTTTTTTTCCAGAGTGGATAGCCACAACCCCATTAGTTAGGTTATCAAAGTTACAGCTAGAAAAGCCAGCTGACTCCATTAAGTCTTTAAGCTCTTCCTGCGTGGGGTGCATTCTTATAGATTCAGCTAGGTATCTGTAACTATCTTCGCTTTGTGCTACAAATTCTCCTATCTTCGGAATAACTTCAAAAGAAAAGATATCATATAACTCTCTAAAGAATTCATTGGTTGGCCTAGAGAACTCTAAGATCATTAGCTTTCCTCCGGGCTTTAATGAAGAGAGCATTGATTCTAACGCTGCTTTTTTATTAGTAACATTTCTAAGACCAAATGCTATAGTAATTAAATCAAAAGTATTATCTTTAAAGGGCAAATATTGAGCATCAATCTGAGCTATTTGGACGTCTTCTACCCCCTCATCTATAAGTCTATCTCTGCCTTCTTTCAGCATTGACCAGTTTATATCTGACAAAATTATAGACCCTTTATTAGAGATCTTGTTTCTCATCAATTTGACCATGTCGCCAGTTCCCCCAGCTAGATCTAAAACTTTAAAATTCTCTCTTAAACCAGATGTTTCAATAGCAACCTTCTTCCATAATCTATGTATACCAAAAGACATTAAGTCATTCATCAAGTCATAGTTCTGTGCAACTGAATCAAAGACATCCGCAACTAAGTCGGTCTTATCCTTTTCATTTACTTGTCTGAAACCAAAGCTCGTTTGTTTAGAATTATCAGTTGTCATATTAAAGGGGTGAGTATTCTACTCTAAATAATTCTCAATCTAAGGATCTATTGGATAGAATTCTATCTATTGAGGCGATATAAGTTTCAATTCTTCTTTTGGCTCCTTCTATTTGCTTTTCAGAGGCGTTGGATAAAATATCTGAAATGATCTTAATGCCAACTTGTTCATTATTCTTACGTTTTAATTGAAATTCTTCATCACCTAAGTTTTCTAATACCCTTAGATGAATAGTAATTTTTTTATCAAAATCTTGATCGCTTCTTCTATTTAAGATTCCTATCAATTCTTCTACCCATTCCTCTTGAAAAAAAGACCACTCAGATCTAATATTCTTTAATTCCTTAATATTTTCTTTTACATAGTCCTTTTGAGCTTTTGTTAATTTAATATTTAATCTTTTAAAGCCCGAAATATAGTTTTCAATTACTTCTTCAGAATAGATCTTTTCTTTTTTCCTAGATTCTTCTCTCTCAATTTGAATTTCTTCAAAATGATTTTTTATTTCATCAACCTGAAGATCAGTAAGAGTTTTCGAAAATTTTATAAAAGACTTTTCAAAATATTTATTAGATCTTTCAAATAGCCCCTGCCCATTTAGATATGTTTTTTTTATTAAATTATCTGCATTGCTGTTATTTATATCTTTTAAGTCAACCAAAACAGCTCTAATTACAGGAAGCTCATTTCTGGTGAACCAATTTAGGTAGTTTTCGGTTACTTTATCAATTTCATCTTTTTGTTGATTAGAGAAATTGGCGTATTCCTTGAAATAGTCAGCTAAAAAGCTATCAGCTCTTTCATATACCCAGGAGCCGGCAATAGAACAAGAGCTTAAAATTAATAGCGAAGAGATTGTTATATAAATTTTAAATTTTTTTTCCATCTTTGTTAGGGGTTACGATCATTTACAGTTAGAATTCTGTCCGCAAATGCCTGAAACAAAAAAATATCCTACCTTAGTTTGGCTAGATCTTGAAATGACTGGACTGGATCCTGATTCTGAAAGAATCATAGAAATAGCTGTTGCTGTAACCAATCATGATTTAACGGAAATAACAGAGGGGCCTAACCTGGTTATTAGTCAACCACAAGAATTCATAGACAATATGGATGAGTGGAATACAAACCAACATAACAATTCGGGTTTAGTTGATAGTGTAAAGGTTACAAAAATAACCATTGAAGAAGCACAAAAGCAAACCTTAGAATTTCTTAATATACATGGCGAAAAAGGTCGTTCACCCTTATGCGGTAATTCCATTTCTCATGATAGAAGATTTTTAAGAAGATATATGCCGGAGGTTGAATCATTTTTCCACTACAGAAATGTTGATGTAAGCTCTATAAAAGAATTGATAAAGCGCTGGAATCCAAAGCTGCTGGAAGGGTACAGGAAACAAGGTGGCCACCGAGCCATGGCAGATGTTATGGAATCTATCGCGGAATTAAGATACTACAAAGAAAATTTCTTCGTTTAATCTGTCTTCTTACCCGAACCTCCTTCAAACAAAGGGCTTACTAATGGCATTACTTTAGCTGAATCATTGGCGGTTATTTTAGAAACACCTTTTTTATCTACTTCATCTATTCTTAATATACAGTTTATAGGTATATAGCTTCTTTGTACGCCTTTAAACTCATTCTTAAGTTTTTCTTCGCTTGTATCAACGACAATTTGTGAGTTTTGATCAAATATATGATCTTCAATTTCAATAAATCCATACATATCACTTTGATATATAGATTTAGCATAAATTTCATAAACTTCACCGAGTTGCATAAATACTACTTTGTAGATTCCTTTTTTTGCCATTACAATTCCTGCCTTTTTTAGTAAGAAATAACTTATTAGGTTTAAAAAGTTATAACATTATATATATGGGCAAAAAACTATTTATCAAGACCCAAGGCTGTCAGATGAATGAATACGATTCTGATCGTATGCAAGATTTATTAAATTTAAGCCATGGCTTTGAAACAACGGAGAATGAAGATGAGGCGGACCTCTTACTTCTTAATACCTGCTCTATAAGGGAAAAAGCCCAAGAAAAAGTTTTTCATCAATTGGGAAGGTGGAAAAAACTTAAAGAAAAGAACCCTAATTTAAAGATTGGAGTTGGAGGCTGTGTTGCAAGTCAAGAAGGAGAGGCAATAGCTAAAAGAGCACCTCAGGTTGATTTAATATTTGGCCCTCAAACTATCCATAGAGTTCCAACCCTTTATGAAAATACAGAAAAGCTAAATAATGCTGCAATAGATATCTCTTTTCCTAAGACCGAGAAATTCGAACACCTCCCCTCCTCTCCAGGTCAAGGCCCTTCAGCTTTCGTTTCGATTATGGAAGGGTGCAATAAATATTGTTCTTTCTGTGTTGTACCACACACTAGAGGTAATGAAATTAGCAGACCCTTAGAAGATATTATTAATGAAGCAAAAGATTTAGCATCAAAGGGCGTAGTGGAGATAAGCCTTCTAGGCCAAAATGTAAATTCTTATAGAGACTCAAAACTTAAGACTAAAGGCTTAGGTCTTTCTAATTTAATTAGAGAGATATCTCTCATTCAAGGCGTAGAGAGAATCTCGTTTACAACTTCTCACCCTTTTGAGTTTGGACAAGATTTAATTAACATTTATGAAGAGGTCCCAGAGTTAATTAGTTATGTTCACTTACCCGTTCAAAGTGGGTCTAATGAAATACTGAAATTAATGAGGAGAAGACATACCAGAGAGGATTATTTCAAAATCATAGATAAATTAAGATCTGCTAGACCAGGAATTAGTTTATCTTCAGATTTTATCGTGGGTTTCCCTGGTGAAACTGATAAGGATTTTCAAGACACCATGGACTTGGTTGATAAGGTAGGCTACGACGAATCATTTAGCTTTATTTATAGCCCAAGACCTAACACAACAGCAAAAGATCTTGAAGATTCAGTACATATGGAAGTAAAGAAAGAGAGATTGAAGCTTCTTCAGCAGAAGTTAGAAAATTCAGCTCTGTCGATAAGTAGAAAAATGGTGGGTGAAACAAGAAAATGCCTTGTAACGGGAGTGTCCAAGAAAGACCCAGGTGAATTCCAAGCTAGAGCAGATAATAATAAAGTGGTTATATTCCCTTGTAATGACGAGTCTTTGATAGGAAATTTTGTTGATATTGAGATACTGCAGGCTCAAAACAAATCCATTAGAGGGCTGTTGGTCGGGTAAACTATTATTTATATGAAATTTCAATTACAACCCGAAGATCATCAAAGAATAAGCAATCTATGTGGCCCAACAAATTCAACTCTTAAACAAATCGAGAAAGAACTAAAGATAAAAATTATAAATAGAGGTTCGCAATTTAAGATAGAGGGGGACTCCCTTAATACTAAGCTAGCGAAAGATATAATTTTAAAGATTTATGAAGATCTAGAGACCGATAAAACAATAGAGCCGAGTGATATACATCTATATTTAATGAAAGGTATGAATAATTTACAAAATGGAAAAGAGAATAGCGTTTCTCATATTTCTATACGCACTCCTAATGTAGAGATTTCACCAAACCACGGAAACCAAGAGGATTACGTTTCAACTATTAAGAATAAGGTGCTTACTTTTGGAATTGGTCCTGCAGGAACTGGTAAAACCTTTTTAGCCGTTGCTTTGGCAGTAGAGAAATTTGTGAGTGGAGAAGTAGAAAAGATATTGCTCGTTAGACCGGCCGTTGAGGCAGGAGAGAAGTTGGGCTTTTTACCTGGTGATTTGAGTCAGAAGGTTGATCCTTATCTTAGACCTTTATATGACGCATTATATGAAATGCTAGGTTTTAAAGAGACCTCTCAACTGATCGAAAGGAATATTATAGAAGTAGTCCCTTTGGCCTTTATGCGAGGCAGAACTTTAAATAATTCTTTTATTATTTTGGACGAAAGTCAGAACGCTACAGTAGAACAGATGAAAATGTTTCTAACTCGTTTTGGATTTGGATCAA